>CAZHVH010000053.1:0-12871 GCA_964535855.1 uncultured bacterium | reverse complement strand
TAATTCGCCTCTCGGCGGCGAACGTTATTTTCGGGATGGAGGTTGCCACTTTATCCCTATCAGCCGGCAATCTAAATCTTTTATCGGGAAATCCTTGAAAAATTGGAAGACAACTGATATAATCATGTTTAAACTCAACATCTGGAGGATATACTATGAAGAGTTTCAAATGTCCATCGTGCGGTGGCGAGATGGTGATAAAGCGGCTGGCCTGTACCAAATGCGATACGGTGGTCGAAGGAACCTTCGCCCTCGGCCCGCTCAGCAGGCTTTCGACTGAAGCTGCCTCCTTCATCGAGATGTTCGTGAGAAATAAAGGGAATATGCGAAGGGTGAGCCAGGAGCTGGGAGTTTCATATCCCACGGCGCGCAAGCAGCTTGATAGGGTGGTCAAGGAACTTGAACAGGTCCTCGCCAGGGAAAAGCCCGAGAGGTGAGTCTCCGTTGAAGCGCAATCGAATCTATGGTATACTTGGGTGAATCCCACGAGGGAGGAACTGTGATGAATGAGAAGAAAATCGGGGTAATACACTATAACTTTCCTGGATATTCGTTTGAGGAGTTTTTACGGTATGCCAGTGAGACGGGCTTCGGTTATGTCGAGCTCTCCATAGCCGATGTATGGAAACCCGATGTCTCGGACCTGAAGGCTGAGGCGGAGAAAGTCAGAGAGACCGTGGAGAGATACGGGTTGAAGGTCTCAGCGTTGAGCGCCGGGAATGACTTCGTCCTGCTCGATGAGGACGAGATCGCAAAGCAGATCGAAAGGATGAGGAAGATCTGCGAGGTGGCCAGAACGCTGGGCACGAAGGTCATAAGAACTGAAGGGGGCAGGCCCAAGGATTCTGTGCCACAGGAGAGATGGGAAGAGGCGATAGCGGGGTGTCTGAGAAGATGTCTCGACTTCGCTGAGGAGTTGGACGTCTATTTCGCCCTCGACAACCACGGGCTCGTGACCAACGACGCCGAGCTGCAGGTGAGGATATTCGAATCGGTCGGATCGAAACGAGTCGGATCGAACCTGGACACGATGAACTACCGATGGTTCGGCCACGACTTGGAGACAATCAATCACTTCTACGAAATAATCGCCCCATACGTTCTACACACACATATGAAGGACGGCACGGGAAGCCGAGGTGAGTATCGAGGCGCAGCCCTCGGCGAAGGGGAGATCGATCTGCACTATGCCGTCAAATGCCTTAAGGAAGCCGGATATGACGGGGTCTGGTGCGCCGAATATGAGGGCAGGGAGGACCCTGCCATCGGCTATAGAAAATGCTATCAGTGGCTTGTGGAAAACGTGTGATAAATAGAGAGACGAGGGTCTAGAGTCGAGGGATGAAAGAGATCTTAGACTCTAGACCCTCACCTCTAGACTTTAATGAGGTGTTTCATGACCCTTTTCAGAAGGAAACGGGAAAGGGAAAGATCCCCTGCCAGTCCGCTGGAGGATATCCCCATAGGAAGCATGGTGGACTTGGCGGATACTACCACCTTCGCCCTCTCCGAGGCGGTGAGCAGAACCTTTGAGGTCAAAGCGGTGAGAAAATACGAGAACAGGGGGTTCCTCAGATGGCTCTATCTGCTTGAAAATGACGAGGAGGTCATCCTCGGCGTGGAGAAGGTCGATGAGGAGGATTATAACCTCGCGAGGTTCGTCCTTGACAGTGAAGAGGAGTTCAGCGAGCCCCTTCCCTCCAGGATAAGGATGAACTTCAAGGACCCTGAGACGGGAGAATCTGAGGAGGTGGAGTACGAACGACGCGGCGTTATAGAGGCACACATGACCTATCTCGATCCGGACGTGAGAGAGGAATATGACGTGGAGATACACGATTACCTCGCCGAGGACGGCACCATACTGATGGTGGAGGTCTCCGAGGATTGGGTGACGTACTTTTTGGGCGAGCCCATAAGCCTCAACGATGTGACCGTCTATCCGAAGGGGAAAGGTGAGGAACTATGAAGGTCGAAATCGTCCGGCACGCCCTGGATCGTGTGCCGTTATCGCTCATCATAGATGACTCAACCGTGTTGATCAACCTGAATTATTTTTGGATGCGGGATCGTAATCCCGTAGACGGCGGGAACAGGAGATGGGAGGATGTCCCCGTTGTGCATCCCGAGTCCTTCACGCGGGAGTTCGCCGAGTGGTGTTTGGAAAACGGCGTTCGGGGCAAGTTCAGCCTCGTCCCGTGTCCCGCCGCGCTGGGCCGCATCGACGAGGGACTTCCCCTTTTCAGCAGAGCTCAACAGGAGAGCTGGTTGAAGATGTGTCGGGAACTTATAGCACCCGCCTTCGATATAACGCCTGAGATGATCACCCACACGGTCGTGGTCGATCTGAAGACCCTTAAACCGCTTGAATCGGGGATCTGGGAGCAGTACGAGTGGTCGGAGTTGCCGGTCGATCAGGAGGACCTCGTCGTCGAATACATCGCCACTGCATGCCGTATACTGGCGAACGTTGGCCTGCCGCCTGAGGGGGTTACATCGCCAGGCGGTTTCGGCGGCAGAACGCTGGAGTTTTACGCCAAGGTAACGGGCATCGCCGTCAGGGAGGTCACGGGCAACCCAACCCCTTACTTCTTCAAACGGGTCTCAGATGAGGCCGTGGAAACGCCCGTATGGTTCGCCGATAGGAAATCCGGAACGGCGGTCGGGGAGATCATAGCTGCCACCGGCGACTGGACCGGCTCGTGGACGGGCTACGGCGAGGTAAGCGTCGATAAATACATAACCTCGGACTTGCAGGGGGGACGCCTGCCCGCCGTGATAAACGCCGGAGATCCGGCCGTTTTATGCAGCCACTGGCAGGGGTTTTATGGCCTACATAACGATGACAGGCGTGGGTTTAACACCCTAAAAGCCGTCGTTCGACGCCTCAAACAGCTCGATCCGAAGGGTGAGAGGACTCAATGGCGTAAATGCAGCGAGATCACAAACTACGCCTGTGCCAGAGAGATGGCCGAGATATCGGTGGAGGGTCATACGATCCATCTCGACCTGCCCGTTCAGGTGCCCGATTTCACGCTCCGATTGAGCGAGGTCGAGGTACGAGGGGTCTCGGTGGATGGCGTGCCGCTGAAAGAGGTTCACACACGCTCCGAATTCAAAAGCGGAACGTTCTTCAAGGAGGGCAAGACGACCTTGCTTGCCTTTGATCCATCTCAGCGAAAGACGACCGTTCAGGTTCACATCTGACCCTAAGCGCGTCCTTCGATCTCATCCGATAAAAGCCGCTTGAACTCGATGACCCGTTCGACCGCCCTTCGTGCTTCAGATCGGACATCGGTATCTCCTTCGCCTTCGATCCAGTTTAATCTCTGCGGTATCCATCTTCTCTCAAGATAAGACATCTGCTCGACGAGGTTCGGATCGTCGGCGCAGCTCATGAAATACTCTATGACGCCCAGCAGCCCATACCGTCTGTTGAATTCGAACTCCTCCAGCTCCATCCTCAACTTCCCCCACAGCTCCCTTTTTCTCCTCTGTCTTTCCTCCCCCATATGCCTGGCCGTCGGGGTCATAAGCCTTTCGACGAAACCTTCCTTCATATCGATCCACCTGGGCAGGCCCTCAACGTATCTCCTCAGATCCGCCCTGCCGTTTCTCCGTATCATGCTGTAGGTGTGTATCTGTATGTTCCTGAAGAAGGCCACATATCCGAGGTTAGCGTCCATCATGTCCGCATCGTGAAGTATTCGCGATTCCAGAGGGGAATACAGCCTTTTCAGCTCATCCTCATCGGCGTTGAGGGGTTTTAGATGAGCTTCGATGATGAGCTTCACCGATTCGATGAAGTCGGAGGGAAACCCGTATCTTTTGAGGATCTCACCCGATATAAACGCTCCCGAGATATTGTGGAGGGTATGATAGAGGTTATGTTCATGGTAGAGTTCGGTCACGAGGTTCTCTCTTTTGGGCATGACGAGCTCGGTCATCCAGAACCCTTTCTCGTCCGTTATCCTCCTTCCGTTCTCATCCGTCAGGATGCGTCCGTCGTAGCGTTTGGTGATATCATGAAGCGTCGCCGCATAGGCGAGTTTCTCCAGATCGGCTCCTTCCCTCCTTCCGATTTCAAGACACAAGGCCCTGACGCGCGATGTGTGGTTCCAATAGTAGTTTCGCCAGGAGAACCCCTGTCGCTTCTCATCCCAGAGTGAGAAGGTCTCCCTGACGAGATCTTCGATCTCCTTGAGATGCCTCAATTTCAGACCTCCTGCTTCGATCTCTGAAGGAGAAACCATGAGATGAGAATCAGCGGCAAAATGGTGATGGCCGAAACCCATATCGGCATCATCGCCGCTGCCAAAGCGGGGAAGAAGCTGATAGATCCGGTCATCGCCCCCTTCAAGGCCAGATATCCGTTTCTCTCATTGGGCCTTATCATGAGAGGGGCTCTTGTAATACCGGTTATTATAAGGGCCAACGCAAGCCATATCGTATAACCCCAACCGATCTCGCCTTCGAGGAAGGGCATAAGGGCGAGAAGAAAAGCCCCAACTGTTGCTATCCCCGATAGCGCCAACGCCGGCCTAATCCCTATCTGTATCGGCGTGGTGACCACGCCGAGGTCTCTATCGCGCTCTATATCCTTGAACGTCGTGACTATATGAGTTCCGAAATCGAAAAGGAAGATCGATCCGAAAGCGTACCAGGTCAGAGCGGGAATTCCACCCGAGACCGCCAGCGAGCCGAAGATGCTCAAAAGCCCTATCCCCAGCGGCAGCGATATGCTTCCCCAAACCCCCTTCTGCTTGAAGATGGCGTTATAGAGATGTGAGATCATCACCAGAATCACGACCATGAGGCCCGCCTTCCAGTTCATCGCGAACCCCAGGGCCGCGCAGAGGAGGTATAGCGAGCTTGCAACGATGAAAACCTCCCTCGCCGAGAGTCTGCCAGATGGGATCGGTCTGTTCGGATGGGCCTTGGCGTCCAGATCGCGGTGAAAATAATCGTTTTTCATCATCCCCGCGAAATATCCAAGAGTTGCCGTTAAAAGGGCCAGGGGAAATCGCCATGAGATCCTCCCATCGCTGGCTATTATGGCTCCAGGCAGGGTGGAAACGATCGGTATAGGAAACAAAGGATACCGAATGATCTCCAGATAGGCATGAAGTTTAACCCTCCATCCACCATCAGTCATGGCCTGATCGCCACCTTCATCCCCCTTCTCCCATCAACTATTCTTAAGGCCTCGTTTATCCTTTCTATCGGGAAGACATGCGTTAAAAGAGATCTGAGATTTATCTTTCCCGAGGCGAGCTCATCCATAGCGGCTTTAAGGCTCCATTTTGAAAAGGCCCACGATGCGATCAACCTATATCCCATAAAATGCAGATCTTCGAGTTCAAGTCTCAGCTCGTTCCCCTTTGGGAACAGGCCGAAGAAATTGAGAAAAGCCCCCCGTCTGGCCACCTTGAAGGCCAGATCGATCGCTTCGGGATTGTTTGTGGCGATTATCACCGTATCGGCCCCGCCGTCCATCGCCTCTTTAAATCTCTCCACCTCATCCTCCTCCACACCGAAAACCCCATCGGCGCCGAGCCTGTGAGCCCATTTCCTCCTTTCACTCAGCGGCTCGAAGACGGCTGTTCGCAGGCCAGATCGAATCGCCAATTTGAGGAAGATAAGCCCTATAGGGCCGGCGCCGAGTATAACGAGATCGCGACGGAACTCGGTCTCCCTCCACGCATTCAGACAGCAGCCAAGCGGTTCGACGAAGATCAGATCCTCCGGTGGCATATCCTGGGGAGCTCGGATCACGCCACCGATTCGGATCGCCTGTTCCGGTATCAGCATATATTCGGCATAGCCGCCATCTATATCATGGCCGAAACCGTAGAGCTTCTCGCAGTATTTTCCCTGATCCCGCTTGCAGAAAACACATCGGCCGCATGTAACCATCGGGTTAAGTGTGATCCTCTCACCGACCTTAAGCTCCGGATTTCTGCTTTCGACGACTGTGGCAGCGATCTCATGTCCCATGACGACAGGCGGGGAATAATCCGTCACCTCACCTCTCAGGGCCATCAGATCCGATGTGCACACGCCGCACATCTCCACCCTGGCCAGCGCCTCACCATCTTTGGGCGATGGGATATTCCTCTCCTGGATTGCTAACTCCTCACCTGCTTTGACGAGCACAGCGGCTTTCATCTCAACCTCCCGGCCAAGGGATTATACAATAAAATCTACAGCGGTAACAAGCCCGACGGCTACGCTTGAGGGCTTTTCAATGATTTAGCATAATCGGGCAAGGATGGAGATGATGCTCCGTCCGGTGAGTTAGACATTTGACAGGTCAACGTTGTGGATGGGAAAATATAAACGCTCATGTTCCCTTTTAGTGTGGTTCATTGAAAAGCGGAACGGATATAAAAACAACCGGGGAGGTGAAAATGAGGCCTGATTTCCCAGAGGAGCTGGAGAAGGCTATAAGGAGGATCGTGCACGAGATGAACGATACGCTCGGCGCTATCCTCTCGGTCGTCCGATTCCTTCAGCGGGAAAGATCCGAGGACAAGCTGGAGAGAGGACTGAAAATCATAGAGGAAATGGCCCGAGGTGGGATCGAATTCGCCTTAAAGCTGAGAAAGATCATACCGGATGAACCCCGGGAGGGAGAGTTTAAGGAGGTAGACCTCATAGGTATCCTGAGGGGATTGATCTCCCAGCTACACTATCCCGATCTGATCGACGCCGAGGTCGTCCTCAACACCGGATCGCTGGAACGTCTGATCGTGGAAGGCGATAAAAGGGAGCTATATATGGCTTTCGAGGAGATAGCTAAAAACGGCCTGGAAGCTATAGACGAAAGCGGTATGGTCGAGATAAGGATCGATCGCTCTGAGGATGAGGCGATCGTGGAATTTATCGATACGGGCTCAGGTATGGAAGGAGAAACGATGGCCCAATCCTTCAAGCCTTTTTTCTCAACGAAAGGTGAAGGACATCTGGGATTGGGCCTCAACGTGGCGAGAGGGATCGTGCTTAAGCATAGGGGCCGCATAGAGGTGGAGAGCAGAACGGGATTGGGGACAAGGGTGAAGATCGCCCTACCGCTTAGTCGCCGTTGAACTCCCTCACGGCCTCGAACATAGCGACGATGTTTTCCGGAGGCACCTCAGGAAGGATATTGTGCACGGTGTTGAAGACGAATCCCCCGCCTGGGGCGAAGATCTCAAGCCGTCGAAGGACATGCTCTCTCACCTCCGCGGGCGTAGCTCGGTTGAGAACGGTACGGGTATCACATCCTCCTCCCCAGAACGTGATATCCCTCCCGAACTCCCTCTTAAGGCGTTCCGGCTCCATATCGCGGGCGGAGGTCTGTACCGGATTGATGATCTCAAACCCCGCCTCGATGAGATCCGGCAGCAGAGCGTAGATCGAGCCACAGGAGTGCAGGAAGGTGTGCATTCGGCTGTGTTTCTTGGCGTATTCACACAACTGTCTGTGTCGGGGCTTGAACAGTTTTCTGTAGATCTCCGGCGACATGAAGGGCCCGCTGTCCATGCCGAGATCATCGCCGAAACGAATGATATCCGCCACATCCCCGACCGCCTGACATACCTTCTCCAACGTCGCCATATGTTGTTCCATCAGGGCATCGAGCAGACGTTCGACCTCGCGGGGTTGGGTGATGAGGTCCATGAGGAAGTTATCTATGCGCCTCAGGAACGTTCCCCATTCAAACAGGTTACATCCGACCACGATCATCAGAGCTCGATCTGAACTTTGTCGAAGCGCCAGCGCCTTCTCCCTCAGCTTCCGCCAGAAATCCTCCTCGCCGGCGTGATCCCACGGGCTGTGGACGAGCGCAGCCCATAGAACCTTACCCATCGCCTCAGGCAGATCCTTGTAATCGGGAGGATATCCATCGATATACGGGAAGCAGATCTGATCGAAAAACATCCCGCCCGGAGGCATTTTGGCGATAGGCGTTCCGTCCTCGGCGAAGGCGATCCATGACCCATCAGGTTGACGGACGGGATGGAACCACGCCGGATACTGCCCTTCGCTGCCGTCCGGCAATCTCACATCATACCAATCGGTATCCTCCGTGTTGAACGTCCGACCGATATCGAGCACATCCACTCCGAAACGATCGAGGATGAGATCGTCCGGCTGGGCGAGCTGCTGGACGACGTCATAGACCCTCGTGGGAACCCCCTCTATGCCCAGATATTTTTTCAGCTTGTTATATGCGACCGCGGATATGCCCGAGCTGGGAGTCGATCCCAGATCGACGGGAACCTTATCCGGCTCCTTATGGGCGATGGCTGAAAGCAAGCGCTCACGCGGCGTCATGCCGATCTCCTCCTTCAGTCGGTATGGAACACCTCCTCCATCTCCGCCCACCACTCGCCTTCCTTCCGGGTGGGGATGGGGATCTGGCAGGGATCGGTCAATTTCCACCATCTCTGGGTAACGGGATCAGCGGCCATCTTCTTCATGTCGGCCTCGAAGTCATCACCTGTATACTCGAAATAGGCGAACAGGTAGTATCTGCCCTTCTCCACCTCGGCGAGAAATATGGAGTAGTTGCGGATGTTACACTCCCTTATCATCTTCAACACGTCCGGCCATACTTCGGCGTGAAGCCTCTTGTATTCATCCACCTTTTCGGGCTTAAGCCCTATCACCATTCCGTATCGATGAACCTTTTGACTCATATGCGTTCACCTCCCGATTTGAATCGGCACCTCATATCTCTGGCCCGTGGATTTATCGATCAGGATAACCTTAGCGCCTATCCTCTTGACGTTGCTCAGCTTTTTCCCCGAATCGTCGATCGCCATCACATCCCCCACGGTGTTTGAGATAAAGGGGTTAAACCTGGAGAATCTGACGGCGAAGTCATCCTTCGAAGTAATCGGTTTGAACTTCGGAGCATGGCAGGTCGAGCAGGTTACGGCCCGTTTGTTTCCGAACATAACCTCATCGCCGAGATGACAGTTAATGCAACCTAGCTCCCTCACACACCTGGGCGAGCGGCGATGCTCCTCCGACGGTGAGGAATGACATCTCAGGCAGCGGGATGATGGGATGGCCGTCGTGATCCTATGGCTCCTTCCGATCCCATCCTTTGAATCCCTCATGGCCACGTCATCCCCCTCATACCTGCCTGAATCGCTCAGATCGTAGTGACATTCAAAACATCTCCTGATCTTTTCGTGCTTGATCGAACCGACTATGTCCTCATGACACGAGCTCCCGCCGCAGCTTTTCTCATCCGATCTTACGAGCCCCTTATGAGCTGCCTTCACATCAAGGGCGAGCCGGTCTCCTCCGTGACAGGCGATACATCCGGTCCTTTCAACAGGGTGATTCGGCGATATCCCCTCCAGCCCAAGATGACACGTCAGACATCTCTCGCTTTCCCCCCTTTCGTTCCTGAACTGTATGATCAGCTTCTTACCCCTGGCCGCCATTTCGATCTTCCTTTCGAGAGGAGATCTTTCGGGACGGCTTATCCTGAGGGCCCCTTCCCTAAGCTGAGCTTCCATGGTCTGGTGATACCTCGCCTGATATCGCTTCCATGGTTTGAACTCCTCCCTCAGCCAGGCGGCCGCTACCGAGAGGATCATCAATGTCGATAGGACGATGGGGATTATCCTCTCCCTCATCCCAGTAACCTCACCGCTGAGAGCCCGATGGCCAAGGCACCGATCAGAGCCGTGACGGCCAGAGGCAGAAAACGGTTAAACCTGTAAAGCTTAGGCGCCAGGAGGAGAAGCCCGAAGGTTAACGCCGGCAGAATCACCCCGCCTACAAGCGATGAGGTATGAAACAGCATCTCCTGTATCCAGAGGAACATCCACGGGGCGTTCGCCTCCTCCGTCGGCGTTCCGTATTCGTGCCTTCCGCCTATGGGTGGGATCAGAAGGAAGGAGAGCGCCAGAAGTATCACCAAAGCGAGGGTCATGTAGATCAGCTCCTGCCCGATCATCCCATAGACCTCCTCGCCGTTTTTCCTTCCGGATACCCACCTCAGATATAGACTCAACCTTCTCCTAGTACAGGGCCAGCATTTCGAGTTTAGGAGGGCGAAGATCATAAGCGGGATGCCGAAACAGTGCCAGACGAAGAACCTGGTCAGGGCGGGTTGGCCGATATCATCCCCGCCGACCGCCATCCGGTAGAGCTCCCCTCCCACCAGCGGCAGATGCTTGATCAGATTCACGCCCACCGATAGCGCCCAGTACGTGCTTTCATCCCATCTCAAAAGATATCCGGTGAAATCCACGGCCATCACCATGATCAGGATCAACACGCCCAATCCCCAGCTATAGCTGCAGCTCAACCTGAACCTGCCGATGACCGCCATCCTGAGAAGATGTAACGCGGATGAGATGACCATCAGTTGAGCGGCCCAATAGTGGAGGGATCTGACCAGCCAGCCGAATCGAACGACATAGGTTATATCCTTGACCGATTCGTTGGCATTCTCCACATGCGGGACGTAATAGAAGGCGAGCAGGATTCCGGTGATGACTTGCATCAGAAAGAGGACGAAGGCAAGTCTGGAGAAGCAGAACTCACTGATCATCTCTCGTTTATCTCGCGTCTCATCCGACGCATTCTCTCCCGCCTTTCCATTTCATCCTTTATCGAGAGCGCCTCGCGCCGATACGACCGCATCAGGATGCCAAGCCTTTCGGCCTCCTCCTCTTTTCCCTCCTCTCTCAATAGCGCTATCCGCCTGTTGAGCTCCTCAACTCCTTTCTGATATCCCGTCAGCTTTATGCGTTTGATCTCCATCATATCGACGATCTCGTTTATGGCGTGGCTGTGGTTTATGACCATCTCGATCGCCATCTCCATACCGGATACGTTACCGTCCTCGGCACATCTCCTGGCATATTCCATGTTTTCGCGGATCAGTTCCCTTCTCTCCTCCTCGGTTAAGGGGGATTGAGGCCTTTTCTTCCTCCTCCGGAACATGCTATCACCCCAAAGGCGGAGTTATCCTATGTCCTGTTCATCCAGACCGTCATGGGGCCTGGATCTCTGTTGGCCCAGGCGTAGTATGGAATGGCGGTTATCCTCACCGGCCTTTCGGTTTCGGAGACGGATCCGATCGGCAGATAGAGCTTGTCCTCCCATATCCCCATCTCAGAGGCGATCCCGTCGCACTTGACCGTCATCACGCCGCCCAATAGATCGGGCCTGAATTCGGCGATGGGTTCGGAATTAACCCTGATCCCGGCACACCAGACGTCGAAGCCCGGATTATCCTCATGCTCCAGACAGAAGATGATCGGTCCCCGCTTGAGGGCTATCCTGTTCCAGCTCGATTCGACCCTGGGATGAGCGGTCAACATCTGGATCTTCATCGGGATCGTAAGCTCGACCCTATCCCCTTTGCTCCACGACCTTCTAATCTCGAGATATCGGCCCGGTTGGACGTCTGAAGCGACTTTTTCGCCGTTCACCGAGATATCGGCCCCATCGCTCCAGCCCGGTATCCTCAGCATCAGCGAAAATTCCATCTCGTCATCGGGTTCGACTTCGATCTCCACTTCGCCATCCCAGGGATACCTCGTCCTCTGGGTCAATCTGATCCTATTCCGGTCGAGCGATATCTCAGCGGTGTTGGAGGCGTAGAGGTGAACCCAGATCCCTCCCTGAGATGTGGAATAGATCTCGCCCGGAAGGGCGCCGATGAGCCTGATGATGTTAGGAGGGCAACACGCGCAGCCGAACCATCTCTGTCGGCGATGTCCCCCTCTATCTGAGAGGGGATTGACGTAGAAATAACCCTTGCCGTCGAGGGATATCCCCGATAGCGCCCCGTTATAGATCGCCAGCTCCATCACATCAGCGAATCTCTCCTCTCCGCTTGCGAGCAACATTCTCCAGTTCCACATCGCGTTCGCCACAGCGGCGCACGTCTCGGCATAGGCATGCTCATTAGGCAGTTCGTAATCGCCGCCGAACGCCTCGCCCTGATGTCTGGCCCCGACGCCTCCCGTCACGTACATCCTGCGTTGAGTCATATTGTGCCACAGGCGCTCGAGGGTTTCCATCAGGGCGTTTTCACCCGTCTCCATGTAGATATCGGCCGCGCCACAGTTGAGGTAGATGGATCTGACGGCATGGCCCACCACCTCGTCCAGCTCCCTGAAGGGTTTGTGATCTATATGATATGGGCTTCCACCTATCACGCCTCCGCCGCGCTGATCGACGAAGAACTGTGAAAGCTCCAGATATCTCCGATCGCCGGTCTCCCTGTAGAGCTCTACTAACGCCATCTCTATCTGAGGATGGCCGGGCGTTCCGGGTCGTTTATCCGGGCCAAAGGTCTCATAGATGTGATCCGCGAATCGTATGGCGACATCCAGCAGTTTCCTCCTGCCAGTTGCCCTGTGATAGGCTACGGCGGCGTGGAACAGATGTCCGGCGCAGTAAAGCTCATGCATATCCCGCAGGTTGCTCCATCTCTCCTTTTCCCTCTCGAAGGTATAGAAGGTGTTCAGGTATCCGTCCTCCCCCTGTGCGGCGGCGATCTCGTCTATCACTTTATCGGCCATCTCCTCGATCTTCGGGTCTCTCTCATAGGCCAGCGAGTAGGCGCACCCTTCGATCCACTTGTAAACGTCCGAATCGTTGAAGTATATCCCCTTAAACTCACCCTTGATCTTGCCCGAGGCGCGCCTGAAGTTATCTATCCTGCCCGTCTCCTCCATGAGCTCATACTGTGATGGCAGGGTTACCTCCCTCATCTGACGGAGTCTTGTTGCCCAGAACTCGTCCGTCATCCTCACGGCGCCTATGGGAACCGGCTTAAGCCGCGCCGCGGGACTTTCGGTTGTATCGACTACGACCGATCTAGGCTCTCCCATCTCTCCCTCCTCAT
>CAZHVH010000052.1:8740-12906 GCA_964535855.1 uncultured bacterium | reverse complement strand
AAGGCCTGTATCGCGGCCTCGCTGACATCGCAGATCCCGACGACCTCGGCATCCGGCTGAGCGGCGATGCGTCTCCCATGGCCGCGGGCGTTTCCTCCACATCCGATGAAGGCGACACGTATTTTGTCCTTCGACATCCCTTTTCTCCTTTCCGGTTGTGTTAAACCTGTGACATCTGATTTTATCACCAGCAGATCGGGAAGTCAATTCGCTTCCGGATTGCCGGGTTTTGCCGTTGCGAAGCGGGAGGAGAGGTGATAAAATTGAAAGGCAAAACTTGAGGAAAGGAGGTAAGGCGCTCCCGGCTTATCCCCGTAAGGGAGCCTGGGGCGACCGAAAAATCAGATGAAGATCGGAGCAATGCAGAGCATTCTCAGAGTAGGCGATGCGTCTGCGGCCATCGAGCGTGCCGCAGAGTGGGGATTTGAAGCTATAGAGCTGATCTGCAAATCAGGACCCAACGGCGAGCCGTTGCCCTGGGACGATGAGGAGAAACGGGCTATCAGAGAGACCCTTCACAGGACCGGAATCTGGCTATCGAGTTTCTGTGTCGGATCCTTCAACCGATGCGGCCTGGTAGACCCAGGTCCCGTGGGGATGGAAAGGATACGAGAAAGCCTGAAGGAGATAACCCGTATCGCTGAGGAGCTGGGAGCGGGCGTTATACTCGTTCCGTTCTTCGGCAGAAACGCCATTAAGAACGAAGATGACCGTAACCGCGTCGTCGAAGGGGTTTCGGAGGCAGCTCCCATAGCTGAGAAGTGTGAGGTCATCCTTGCTTTGGAAATGACGGCGTCGGCCGATATGATGCGCGATATAGTTGAGAGGATCGATAACCCCTTTGTCAAGCTCTATTACGATATCGGGAACATGAGAGGAGCCGGGTTCGACAACGCATCGGTGCTTCGAGAGCTGGGCGAGTTGGTGGCTGCCGTGCATATCAAAGACCGCCCCCTGGGAGGCCCCAACGTCCCTCTCGGGGAGGGCGATGTGGATTTCGAATCCGTGCGTGATGCCCTTAAAGAGATCGGATACGATCGATCTCTGATATTGGAGACACCTGCCGGTCAGAATCCAGAGGTTGAGGCGAAGCGGAACCTTTCTTTCGTTAAAAGTATTTGGGGATGAATTCCCTGATTTGGGGGATGCGAAAAATGCGATGGTGTGATGGGGTTTTATGGGCTCTGATGTTATGCGCTTTCGTATGCGGTCAGGTACACGGGAAAGACATACCGAATTCGATCCTCAAGGAGATCCCACCCTCTCAGATCGTTCCGCAGGGGGATTACAGGGAAGTCCAAACATGGGAGGCTGAAGGCAAGGGGATCGCCCACTCGATCGGCCAGGCGGTCGCCGATCCTGAAGCCTACGGCAACGCCGCATGGGAAGCCAGGGTATATTCAGACCGCCCCTACAAACACCTCATCTATGGACCCTATATCGAGCTGGAGCCGGGCGATTATGTGGCCTTCTTCCGGATGAAGTTGCTTGAGGAGGCTGGGGAGGAGATAGTGGTGGATCTGGACGCCTGCGTCTCCTTCGGCAAGAATATCCTGAGCTTCCGCGAGATCACAGGGTCGGATTTCCTCCTGAGCGGTTACGTCCAGATACCCCTTCCGTTTCGATATCCCGGTGGAAAGCTGGAGTGCAGGGTTTTCTGGAGGGGATACGCGTCCGTCAGGGTGGACAGGATATCGCTTTTCCGGCTTGAGAACGGGAGGATAGAGACACCCACCCTCAGGGTTTCCCAACCCGTTCCATCCGGATACCCCAGTGGTCTCACATATCGGAGCGAGCCCCGTCCGTTTCCGGAGTTGTTCCCCAGATCTGATTCTCCAGCCTCCAAGTTGGTCGTCTTTGACCTCAGAACCTATCCTCCGGACTGGCAGCTTCTCCTTCTGACCCTTCAGGGGATCGTGAACCGCAGGAGACCTGAGATCTACTATCTCTTCAACCCGACCGATTCCTTCTGGCTCGATTGGATGCGGCGGAGAGGATGGATCAATAAGACAGAGACCATCTCCGATCCGAACGAACTGATCTCCAGATACCGGGACAGGATCAAAGGTATGATCATCACCGATCCGATGCTTCCCGCCTCGAAGAACATCGCCACGATGATCGCCGGGGTTGAGGACGGGGTAGTCGTCTCACCCCGGATCGCAGGTCGGCTCTCCATGCCCGTGATCGCCGACTTGAGGGGGCGGTGGAAGAGCAACGTTGAGGCATATGGATGGGCTTTCGATAACCTCTGGGACCGCCTGAACCATCACGTCATAGCCTGTTCCTGGCCCGATCATCTTGGACTGAGGGACTATCTGGTCCAGCACAGGATCTTCATCTTCTGGATCTCAGGTCCGATAGATGGCGCTAAGAGATACGCCTCGCCCGATGATGAGGTTCGATTGATGGAGAGGCTTCTCGCCCGGATGCCCGTCAACATCCCCGTGATGAGCTATCCCTGGGCGGGGAAGGATGTCGGCATCGGCGAGGGACCGGGAGTAACGCTTTTCTCGGAATTCGGGAAATATTTGGTTGGCTCGATAAACTGTTCCAACCTCTCCGTTCACTCCGGCATTCGGATCCCGAAGTTCAAACAACGGATTCCTCCCCCCGTTCCGCCGCTTCAGCGGGAAAAGGTCTATCTCTCCTTCATCATCTCCGACGGCGATAACCTGCCGGTGCTCACGGTGTCCAATTTCCCTCAGCTGTGGAGGGATCCCGTTCGCGGGAAGCTTCCCCTCGGATGGACGATCTCCCCCTCCGCCTGTATGCTGATCCCGGATATCGTCGATTACTACTACAGTACAGCCACAGATCAGGATCGGTTTCTGGGGGCCGTATCGGGTATCGGATATGCATATCCCGATTCCTACGGCAAGCGGTTTCGGGAGCAGGATCGCCGGCGGGTTTTCGACGAGTTTCTCGATCAGACCCGCATTTACATGGAGAGGATGGATCTGGAGGAGATCTGGATAATGGGGGTCTCGCGAGAGGATCTGATCGGCCGTTATGCCGAACGGATTCCGTTCCTCAAAGCGATCTTCCCCGACTACGGGCGCAGGGTGATGAGTTATGATGAGGCGACCTATCCCACTTCCCGGAACGTCCCTGTCTTCCACGCCGTGACGGGATGGTCCGAGGGGATATCGCGAGGGGAACAGATCGAGAATCTGGTCTCCCAGATTCGAGCGATAACCCCTTCCGAAAGGCCCGCTTTCATGCACCTGTTCGTCCTGAACTGGTTTGCCGATCTGCGGATACTTCAGGAGATACTCAACAGGCTGGGGCCGGAGTATGTCGCTGTAAGACCCGATCATCTGGCAGCGCTTTACCGTCAGGAGATGGAGCGAAGACGGATATTGATCCGCGTTCCCCCTTCGATCTGCGGCATCGAGAACCACAGGCTTCTGTTCCCGATCTCTCTACGAAACGTCACCGGCTCGCAGGTGGAGGTTCAGATTGAGATCGGCAAGGGATTAGATCGTCCCTCCCTGAAACCGGATAGGGTGATCCTTTCGCCCGGACGGGTGTTCCATTCTACCGTCTCCGGCATCCCCTCCGGCGGCGAGATTCACATCGAGATAAAGGCGCCTTTCGGAACTATACGCCGAGCGATCGAATATCATCAGATAGCAGAAGGTGAGATAGTTAAACCTTTTCCCTCCGTAGGATCACTTCAGTTCCTTCGCCGTTTTGAAGCGGAGAAGCTGGCCCATAGGTCGGGGAAGGAGGAGCCTGATCCCACCGCTCACGGAGGAAGGGTGTGGTCAGCGCGTCGGGGAGAGGCTGAAGGAGGTCACATAGTGTTCGGACCTTACCTACCGATGGACGCAGGCGATTATCTCGCTCTGTTCAGATTGAAACGGACGGGGAAAGGCCAGGGAGTGGTGGCTGTGATCGACACGTGTGTCGGTGGGGGTAAGCCGATCACGGCATCGCGTGAGATCCACGTTGAAGAGCTGCCGCTTGGGGAGTTTCGATCCTTCCCGCTTCTCTTCCATCATCCCGGCGGAGGGGTTGAGACGAGGGTTTTCTGGCCGGGGAACGCATCGCTTGCCGTAGACGATATCACACTGTGGAAGGTGACCCGGCGGAAACGGTAAAATCGCTCAATCGTCTCTCATCCACATCCACGCCCAGCCCTGGAGCGGTCGATACCTCCA
>CAZHVH010000052.1:0-8640 GCA_964535855.1 uncultured bacterium | reverse complement strand
CTCAATCGTCTCTCATCCACATCCACGCCCAGCCCTGGAGCGGTCGATACCTCCACCATGCCGTCTTGAACCTCAAATCGAGGGATCGTGAGCAGATCACGCAGTGGGTTCTCGGTACGATCCATCTCCAGGAGGGGCTCCGGAGCATACAGCCGACCGGGCAACATATCCAGGGTGCTGGCCAGGTGTAAGGCGGCGGCGAACGCTACGCCGGTCCCCCAGCAGTGAGGCGTCAGGTTGACCTCAAATGCCCTCGCCAGCGCCACGATGCGTTCCACCTCGGTCAGCCCGCCTGCGGCACAGATATCCGGCTGCGCTATATCCACACATCGCCCCTCGAACAGACGCCTGAAACCGGCGCACAGATACTCGCATTCCCCCGCCGCTATTGGGATATCCGTGCGTCGGCGCAGTTCTGCATACCCCTCGTAATCCTCCGGGGACAACGGCTCCTCGAACCAGGCTATCCCTAGAGGCTCAATCCTTCGAGCTAAAGTTAGCGCCTCCGAGAGTGAGAACGCGTGGTTGGCGTCCACCATCAGCCTCACATCGGGCCCGATCGCCTCCCGAACGGCCTTTACGTTCTCGAAATCCCTCTCGATGCCCAGCCCTACCTTCATCTTAAGGGCTGTGAAGCCCTGCTCGACGTAACCCCGCGCCTCCTCCGCGAGGCGTTGGGGGAGATTCGGCTCATGGCTGAAATACATGCCAGTGGCGTAAACCCTCACCCTGTCCCGCCGTCGTCCGCCCAGCAACACAGAGACCGGCTGCCCCAAGATCTTACCCTTCAGATCCCACAGGGCGAGATCTACGGCGCTGAGCGAGGCCAGCAACACCCCTCGCCGTGCGTAGTCCAGCGATCTCCGATACATCTCCTGCCATAAGGTCGCCGTATGCAACGGATTTCGCCCTTGGATGAGCGGCGACAGGAACCTCACCCCGGCCTGCACGACCTCCGCCGGTCCGTAGCCCTCCCCCCAGCCGTATGTGCCGTCATCCGTTGTGATCCGCACAAGGCAAACCGAACGACGATCATACTCCCATTGTGAAAAGTGAAACGGTTTCCGGAGCCACTGTTCGATGACGAAGGTCTCGACCTTCTCGATCTTCATCGCCTCTTCCCCCCGGTTTGTGGGCCTTCCGGTGCATCCCGTTTCGGCAGCCATTCGGCAAGTTCCCTTTTCACCTCGGCATATTTCGGATTATTGGCCAGGTTGGTCCACTCCATCGGATCGCTCTCATGATCATATAGCTCCTCCGACCCATCGGCGTAACGGATGTAACGCCACCGGCGCGAGCGAACGGCGTGGTTGCCCCGTCCGTAGGTGGTCAACGTGGGTTTATCCCACGAAGCGTGGGGATCTCGCAGGAGGGGTGTCAGGTCGTAGCCTTCCAGCCGTTCATTTGGAGGAAGCTCACATACGGTGATCAGCGTGGAGTAGATATCCATCAGGTTCACAGGTGCATCGCATCGTGAGCCGGGCTTGGTTAACCCCGGTGCGACCCAGATCATCGGGACATGGGTGGCCTCCTCCCATAGGGTGAACTTACGCCAGTGGAGTTTTTCGCCCAGATGCCAACCATGATCGGACCACAGCACGATAACGGTGTTCTCCCTGTAAGGGCTCTTCAATAGCGCATCTATCACGATGCCCACGCAATCATCCACAAATGAGCCGCAGGCCAGATATGCCTGAACCGCTTTGTGCCATTGATTATGTTCCAACACGCGTCTGTGATCCCCCTCAGGCTTGGCCATCCTGCGTCCTATCGGCGGAACGTCCTCCAGGTCGTCCTCCTTCACCATCGGCAGTTGGATGTCCTCCAGCGGATGCATGTCGAAATACCTGCGCGGCGCATACCAGGGCAAATGAGGTTTGCTGAAGCCGATCGCTAAGAAAAACGGTCTGTCGAATTTCCGCTCAAGCAGGGTCCTGGCGACCCAGCGAGCCTTTTTCCCGTCGCTTGTATCCTCCAGTTCCACCCCTTCATCCAACGGGCCCCAGTCGAAATGGGCGGCTTTAGGGATACCGTTGAGCGGGAGAGGGGCGTAAGTCGGTTTGAGACCTGGGGGATGTGCCCGTTTTTTGGAGGGCCAGTATTCGTCCCATCCCGCCCCCTTAAGCTCGGCGAAGTGTGTCCCGTGAAAGATCTTGCCTGTGCCCAGCGTGTGGTAGCCGTTACGCCGGAAATACTCCGGGAGGGTGATGGCGTCGTTCAGGAGCCGGTTTTTGACGAAGGAGTCCCTGTTTTTGTAGTTGCCGGTGGTGGACGGTCGCAGGCCGGTGAGGAGAGCGGAGCGGGATGGTCCACATGCCGGCGCAGCGCAGTGGGCGTTGGTGAAGAGGACGCCCATCTCCGCAAGGTGATCTATGTTGGGGGTTTTGGCCTGGGGATGACCGCCGAGACACCCGATCCAGTCGCTCAGATCTTCGATGGCGATAAAAAGGACGTTCATGCGGTCGCCCCTTCTGCCTGCTGTCTCCGAAAACAGGCCTGGAGCGAAGGCCATGGCTCCGGCTCCAAGAAAGGTCCTGTGAAGAAACTCACGCCGATTCAACCTGTTTTCGCCCATAATCTTTCCCTCCTCAAAGAATGGCTGGGGTCAATCGCCGATGAGCGCTTTATGGTCGTAGTGAGTAAAGCGCCCAATCCCCAATTGCACTCATAGCTCCTCCCTCCAACCAACCGCTATATCGATCAGAAAGGTTTTATCCGCCCTTTCAGCCTTCCACAAGGCTGCCTCGAGCTCCTCAAATGAGTTCACCCTCTCCCCATATGCGCCGAAACCTCTCGCCACAAGGGGAAAATCTATCTCGCCGAACTCCACCCCTATAAACCTTCCGCCGAACTCCCTCTCCTGTCTTCTTTTTACCATCCCTAAACACCGATTGTCGAACAATATAACGATCACCTTCAGGTTTTCCCTCACGGCTGTTTCGAGCTCTTGGAGCACCATCAGAAATCCCCCGTCGCCCGTGATGCAGTATACCGGCTTTTCGGGGAAAACCACCTTCGCGGAAAGGGCCGCTGGGAAGGCGAATCCCATGCTGTATAAACTCCCCGACGTTACGAGGTTAAACCCCTTGAAGGTTCTGAAAACGCAGACCATATGATCCCCGACATCGACCGTGACGATGGCCTCCTTGGGAATCCTCCTGGAGAGGAACTCAGCGACCGAAAGCGGTTTGAGTCGATTTGGTTGAAGGGTCTCATCCGGATACGAGATGGGTTTCGACCTCGGTTTCCATGAGACCGGCTCCTCCACCTCAGCGGTCTGAATATCGACCGGAACGCCCACATAGACCGGCCCCTTGGGCTCCGAAAGAGCCGTGCGGAACGCCTCCTCAATAATCGGCAGCGCATTTTCAGGGGTTTGAACCCTTAAGGCGAGCTTCGTCACCGGTTTGAAAAGGGAAACCAGATCAATGGGGGGTGGCCCCCTTCTCAAATCACGCTCCCCGACCAAAACGAGGACGGGTGACTCCATACTGAAGGCCTGGGCTATCCCGTTGATCAGGTTTGTAGAGCCCGCCTCAAAGCTCGCCGTGCAAACCCCGACTTCACCCTTAACCCTTCCCCAGCAATCGGCCATTATGGCTGCCGCCTGTTCATGCCTGGTGAGCACGAACTCTATATCCTTCCTCCCATATATGGCGTCGAGCAGAGGTTGATTCCCTATTCCGGGGATGCCGAATATCTTTCTCACTCCCTTTTCAACGAGGAGATCTATTATCCTGTGGGCGAGATTCACCTTTAAGCCTCCAAAGTCATTTGGCTCTGACTTTTAGCTATCAGCATTCAGCCTAAAAAACGCTCACCACAAGGCGTCACTTATGGTCATTTGTCGTCATTTATAGTCATTTGAATGACGGCGAAGCCGAATGACCCAATGACTACAAATGACCATTTTCAAGCTGATCGCTTTAATCGCTTAGGATCAATCGCCGATGAACGCCTTATGACCGTAGACGGACTTCACCCAATTCGATATATCCTCGATAACCTCCTTGGCCACATGACCGACCTTTTGGTATTCGGCCGGCGTGCTCTTGCCCTCACCCTCGATGAACAGGTGGTTTAGCTTCGGATAGAGCTTAAACCTTACGTTCTTCCGAGAGGAGAGGCCCTCCTTCCACCTCCGGAAATCCTCCATCGTGACCTGATAATCCCTTTCCCCCTGTAGGATCAACATGGGCTGACTCAGGTCTTTGGCCGTCTCAACCGGATCGTATCCGCGCAGATCCAGCCAATAGCTGGCCGGAGTGTTGAAGGGCAGCTCGGAAGCGGGTGTGTCTACGGATAGGTTCGGGTCCTTCACCTTGGCGACCTGCTTCTTGATCCTCTCCAACTGCTTGGCCTCACCTTGGGAGATCCTCCTGTCGAGCGAGAAGATATAGGTCATCTGATCGAGGATCACGTCCTCTAAATGCCTTGTTGTCCCCGCCATGACGATAAGCCCGGCTATCTTGGGATCGGCGGCCCCTATCCTCGGGACGAGCATCCCTCCAAGGCTATGTCCCAGAACGAAGATCCCCTTCGCGTCTATGCCTTCACTTCTCCGAAGCAGGGACACGGCGGAAAGCGTATCCTCTATCGTCTCCTCCTTAACGGTGAATCTCCTTTCCCTCATCGAGGCGAGCTTTTTGGCGTATACTTTCGTGCGTTTCTCATATCGAAGGACGGCTATCCCACGCGAGGCTAATCCCCACGCCAGATCGCGGAACGGTTTGTTCGGACCGATGGTTTCATCTCGATCATGAGGCCCTGAGCCGTGAACCAGCACGACGGCGGGGAAAGGTCCTTTTCCCGTTGGGATCGTCAATGTTCCCGGAAGAGCCCACTCTCCGGTTTTGATCGTCACCTCCTTCTCGCAAAAGGAGCTGAGGTTCACATATGACGGCGGCTTATATTCGACCTGTGTTCGGCTTGGGACGAACCATAAACCGGTGATCTGTCCTCCCCTGTTAAAGACCACCTTGACGTCAAGGTTGGTCTTCTCAAACCGACATGTCACGAATACAATGTCATACTTTCCCGCCTTTTCCGACCGAGCTCCGATCCGCCCCTTAAAGGGACCGGTCTGGGCGATAAGGGATTCCCAGATCTCCTTGAGCTTCTCCGGGGGCAGGGCCTTCTTCATGACGTCATCGAAACTCTCCGCCGCCCTTGAGAACTCTCCCTTCGATAACAGATCGACGAACCTCTCGGCCGTAGATGTGAGATCGTCATCGTCACCATAGGAGATCAGAGAGGCCGATAGGAGAACCAGAGGCAGTAGGCATGCACATCTCCTCATTTCCCTTCCCTCCTTGATGGGCGGTTATCGATGACCAGCACCCAATCGTTTCCATCCGGTGTCCGGAGCCGGTGGATCAGTTCGCTCACCCTTCCCGCCTCGCTCCATTCGCCCGTGCGGGGATTGAACCACCGTGCAACAGCGGGGAGCTTGAGTTGATCGGCCCGTAGCGCTATCTCCCCACCCTCCGGCGTGTAGATGAGGGCGAATGACCCGTCCTCCGCCTTCGCGGCGGCGATGAACCTATGCGGTGTCTGAGGCGTTCCAGGCTGTTCAAGCAACAGCTCCTGAGCGGGACGTAGCAACCACCAGGGGATGGAGTTGAATAGGGTCCTCAGGTGTCCGACACATATCGCCCCTTCGTCTTCCATCGCCTTCCACCAGGGAGGTGCCACGCCGCTTTGAGGGTGATCGGTCGGAACCTCCGGCCTCTCGGCCCAGAACCATATCCCGTGGTGTCCGTAGGTGACGCCGGCCGTCGGCGAGACGAGCAGGCTCCAATAGAGAGCCCGGCGGACGTGGAACGCCGTGAACGGTCGGCGCGATTGATACGCCAGATGAGCCTCGTAGTTCGGCTCCAGGTTGACGATAGGTCTGGGCGGGTCTTTCCTCCATTCCTGAGCAGGCGGGCCGAAGACCAGCCACCGCAGATGATCCGCCCCATCGCCGTGACCGCTCTGGTAGCCGATGAAGTCGAACCATTCCTCATCCCGAAACTCATCGGCGACCCAACTCCTTCCCCCTGGGTGCATCGTCACCAATCGATCGTGTCGGTCGCCGAAGACGGCCCGTCCGATTCGTCTCCATCGTTCGGCCCTCTCACCCCTGTAGTTGCCGTCGCCGCCTAAGATCCAGATGACCTGATATGCCCCCCATCGGGCGACGATGTATCGGGCGAGCTTGATGGCATCCTCATCGGGTAGAGCGACTCCCGGCGAGATCTCACCCAACGCCCACAGGATGACGGGAGCAGCGAGTAAGCCGTGTTGGTTTATAGCGGCGACCTTAGGGTCGAGGCGTTGGAAAAATCGGGGGTTGATTCGTATCCGTTCCGTGCCCGTGTATGCCGTCTCACCGTTTTCATCGTGATGGAACGCTCGCCAATGTGTGGAGACAAACTGTATGGCGGTGAAACCCTGCTCCCTCCGTCTGCGCAGATAGCGATCCCAATCGTCGGGCTTTGCTTTCAGCACGCCGTTCCAGGCGGTGTCCGCCAGCCAGAGGAAAGGTGTCCCGTCGGCATGGATGAAGTGACGCCGGTTCTCGGATAGACGAATCGGGCCGTGCCTGTAAAGCGGGTTATCGCCCTCGTAGGGCACACATCGGAAATCTCCACGCTGACCGTGCAGGCCGGAGTCATCCTCCTCGGAACACTCCGACTCCCACCTCCATTCCCCTATCTCATCGGGCGAGAACCGCACGCGCCAGGTTCTGTCGCCGTCCCAAAACGCTTCAACCGTATGTCGTCCGCCGGAAGGGGATGTGAAATGCACCCGCACCGTCACATCCCAGAGAGGGTTGTCGTAATCCCTCTGGCTTATAAGCTTCATCTCAAACACCGTATACAGTAACAACAAAGCTTCCATAGGCTTACCTCCTCTTTCTCACCTTTATCGCCCGCAGAACAATAATCGCCATAGGCTGTACGGCGATCGACAATAAACGCTGGCTTACCCCGTAGATATGATCACCCTCCCTGAAAGATTTTCCTCATCCAGCTCGATTCCGAGCCCAGGTCTGTCCGGAATGGCGACGAACCCCTCCTGATCGATCCAAATGGGTTCCTTAACGAAAGCCTGCATCGTTTGAGGGGTCAGGATCGGCGGATCGTGGGGATATTCCACCATCGGGCAATTTTCGACCGTAGCCATCGCCTGGAGCGTCGCGGCCAGGAACAGCGAGAAGGCTCCGCCGGAGCAGACGTGAGGGATCACCATCCTTCCGAAAAATTCCGCCATCTCCGCCACCTTTCGCAACCCGATTATGCCCATGTTTCCGGTCAAGGTCACGTCAGGTTGAAGGATGTCGTAAGCGCCTAAGAGGAGATGTTCCCTGAAGTCGTAAACGGTAGGCGTGTGTTCACCACCTGCGATGAACATGTCCACGGAGGCTGCGATCTCCGCAAGGCCCTCCACATCGGTACGGGGCAGGGGCTCCTCTAGGAAATAAACGCCGAGCTCATCCAGTTTCCTCGCCATTCGAAGTGCGGTGCTGCGAGACCAGAAGGTATACCCTTTGGCGAAGTTGTTCTGGTTGGCGTCCACCAGTATCATCACCCTATCGCCCAGAGCCTCCTTTACAGCCTCGACGACCGCCAGATCCTCGAGAGGATCGGGACGATGCAGGCGAAGTTTGACGGCTTTGAAGCCCGCCTCGGCAAGCTCCATAACCTGCCGGACATGTTGCTCCTTGCTGAGCAACCTGCTGGTAGCAGCGTAGACCAAGATCCGATCCCGACAGGCCCCTAACAATCGATAGATGGGTTGCTGGGTTACCTTGCCGATGATGTCCCACAGGGCGATCTCCAACCCCGCGGCCCCCTTTCCCGACGTGCCGGAGCGCCTCCCGCTCATGTGGACCTCCCAGAATTCCCTCACATGGAACGGGTCCACTCCCCTCACCAAATTTGGAGGCGCTCCCGTATAAGGGCCGATGCCGAGGATGCCCTCATCGGTGTAGACCCTGTAAAAGGCGAACTCGAAAGAGGAGATCGGTTCGCTTAAAGGCCCTCGCCAGGCAGGTCTCCAGGGTTCAGGAAGGGGGATCGGCTCCTTACCGCGAACGACCTCCACATGGGTTACCTTCATGGAATCGTCCCTCTCCCAGGAAGATCCTATCGGGGAGGAGCTTTCACACCTCCCCGATAACAGCATCTGATTTTATCACAGGCAGATTAGGAAGTCAATGAAATTGCTTTTCACCACGGGTTCGACGGAGACATATCCCAGGCATCGAGGGCGGAGACATTCACCGCACCTCCTAGTGCAAAGAGGCGTATCCCGATGCTATCCTTCCGTGTCGGGTAGATGCGCTGGGTTATACACTGTCGCCGGTTTGCGAACACCTCCAGGATGGAGCGGTCGAGGAAGATTCGCAGTTGAAGCGGCTCACAGGGTCTTAGCTCAAAAGGCGCTTCCTGGGCGGTCACAGGGGGATTTTCCCCTCCGCGCATGCAGAAGGTACGGTAGATGATATCGGGGTTTAACGTTGACTTCGCCAGATCCACCCGCAGGCAGCCTTTCTCGACGTCATAGGAAATGGCGGTTTCTTCCTCAGCATATCCCTTCCTCCTAAGAGCTGCGATCGGATCCTCGCCCGATTTTATCACGGATTGGTTAGGA
>CAZHVH010000051.1:0-13475 GCA_964535855.1 uncultured bacterium | reverse complement strand
CTACACTCAAGGGAAATAAGAGCGAACCGATTAAGGAGGAGCAGGGATGATAATCTCTCAACCGAAGCCGATTGAGGAGATAAAGGAATCGATCTCCGACTTTCAAAAGCTTTTCATCCTCGCCTGTGGGGGATGTCCGGTTGGATGTAAGAGTGGGGGGAGGGAAAGGATAAAGGAGCTTGCCGATGAGCTAGGCCAGGGGGGAAAGGATATAACTGGAAGCGCTGAGATAGACTTCCTCTGTAATAAGGCGCTCGTCGGGACACAGCTCGAGTATTACCTCCCTCAATTGAAGGAAACTCAGGCGATTCTGGTCATATCGTGCGGTATCGGAGTTCAGGCGGTCGGTAAGATGATCGACCTGCCTGTGATCCCTGCCAACAATACCCTTTCAAGCCAAGGGATGCAGGGATTATGGCCCTCCGAGGAGAGATGTGCCGGATGCGGGGACTGTGTCCTGCATTTAACCGGTGGGATATGTCCTATTACGGCCTGCTCCAAGAGCCTGCTCAACGGGATGTGTGGTGGGCAACGTGATGGAAAGTGTGAGGTGGAACCGGAGAGGGATTGTGGCTGGTATCTCATATACAACAGGCTAAAGGAACTGGGAAGGTTGGATAACCTAAGAGAGATTCCGCCTCTGAGGGATTACAGGAAACTTGACGTCCCCGGTCCTCAGAGGGTGACAACCCGATGGGCGCTCGAAAAGGCCGAAATCTTTGAGGCTCCCAACTGGATGGATCAATGAGGAGGTTGACGATGACTAGGTTACAGGAGAGCTTGCAACGGGGGAAATTCGTGGTCACAGGGGAGATCGGCCCTCCTAAGGGGGTGAATCTGGAGACCGCTTTGAAGGAGGCTTCGTATCTGAAGGGTCGCGTCGTCGCCGTCAACGTCACCGACAACCAGAGCTCCGTGATGCGTCTGGGATCGCTGGGGCTGTGCGCGAGGTTGGTCCAGGAAGGTTATGAGCCGATCTTCCAGGTGACGTGCCGCGATAGGAACCGATTGGCGCTTCAATCTGATATCCTCAGCGCGTATGTGCTCGGCATTCGGAACGTCCTAGCGCTTACCGGGGATCATACGATGCTCGGCGACCATCCACAATCCAAACCCGTCTTCGATCTGGACTCGGTCAGCCTTCTCATGGCGATTTCCTCTCTGAAGGAGGGCAGGGATCTGGCGGGCGAGGAGCTGGATGGGGCGCCGAGCGATATATTCCCCGGGGCTACCGTCACGCCCGGAGCCGATCCGCTTGAGCCTCAGATCATAAAGATGGAAAAGAAGATAGAGGCCGGGGCCCGGTTCTTCCAGACACAGGCGGTCTATGACCCTAAAACGTTCGAGAGGTTCATAGATCAGGCCTCTAAGTTCAACGTTCCGATCCTTGCCGGGATCGTCATTATAAAATCCCCCGCTATGGCCAGGTATATGAACGAGAACGTGCCGGGGGTTTTCGTGCCGGATTCCATAATCAAATCCCTGGCGGAGGTGCCGAGAAAGGAGAGGGCCAAAAAGAGCATCGAGCTCATGGCCCAGCTCATCCGAGAGCTGAAGCCGATGTGTCAGGGGATACACATAATGGCGATGGGATGGGAGAGATATGTCCCAGAACTGCTCGATGCCTGTGATATCAGTTAGGAGCTATCCTTAAGGAAGAGAGAAGCTCCTCGTCAGCCGATCGGGCTTTCATCGTCTCCTTTCCCCCGATTCGGCTTAGAATTACCTCTACCTCCTCTGAGGACGGTGCATCGCTGTAACGAATACATATTCGGGCGGCTGTTACCAAGTGTTCTCTATCCGCTTTCAGCCCTCGGGGCACGAGGGTTAGGGGACCCTTGAAGCCCGATACATAGATGATCACGTCTTGCGACCTTTCGGCCATCTGGAGGAGCCTCTGATTTTCAGTTTTGTTTCTCCCCACAATCGCCTTAATCCCATGGGCTATCCTGAAATGTCTGCCCACCTTCAGAAGCTCAATGTCCCTTACCCTCAGTTCATCCTCGTTTTGGATCAGATCTCTCATCCTAGCTGAAAATCCCGGCTCAGTGAGCCTACACCCCCCTGCCGGTGATGGATATTCCTCTATCCCATATTTTTCTGCCAGCTCCATCTGTCTTCTGCGTGATCTGCCGTGTAGATCGAGCAACATCTCCCTGTTCACCTTTCCCTCCCGCTCCGGTATGGTCTCAGGCAAGAGCTTAGCGCTGAGTGGGCGGAGGATATACCCCTCGTATCCGGAGAGCTTCTCCACAGCCCTTAAGGCTCCCCTGTTTTGGGACATCGGCCTCTCGTTGAGCACCTCACCGGAGAAGAGAAAATCCGCCCCTTCCTCCTCCATTATCCTTCCGGCGATTCGGAACATCAGGCCGTGGCAGTCTATGCAGGGATTCATCTGGCTACCATAGCCATATTTGGGAGCCTTAACGATCTCCAGATGTTCCTTTGTTATATCTCTCACCGTGATAGGAACGCCGAGCTTTTCAGCGGCGCGAATCGCCTTTTCAGGGCCGAAAAAGGGTGTTACGAAGGTAACGGCTATCAGGTCTATATCCTGCTCCTGCAGCACCTTGAAAGCCAATATGCTGTCCAGACCACCTGAAAGCAACCCTATACCCCTCGGCTTTCTCCCATCCATTCGTTTTCAAACCTCTTTCCTGGGATCATCTTCGCTTTATTTTACCTGATCCTCCCTTTTTAAGCAACTTTGACTTTGCTCTATAATAACACCACACCTTCAAGCTCTTGAGAATCAAATAGGGCAATTGAGAGTCGGAATTAAGGGGTCTTGCCCAAATCGTTCTTATTTCCCCTGAGTGTGGCGGTTATCACCGATAGGAGACAGGAGGCAGGAAACAGGAGACAGGAATGTAGATTTTCCCCTGCCTCCTGCTTCCTGTTTCCTGTCTCCTTCCAACTCTGAGAAATAAGCACTTCTGACCTTTCAGATCTCTGCTACACTTAACGATAATATGAGCGACGTTTGTTCTTAGAGGGAATGGATGGTGATGCGGGCTCGGGCGGTATTTCCAGCGCTATCGACGGCGACGATCCGCAGCTCACCCGGCCGTGCCCTGAGGAGATAGGTCTCCCCCGATCGGGTTCGTCCGATGAACCGATCGTTAACGAACCAGTAGATCTCCCCATCCCCGGCCTCTGTCCAGGCCTGGAGCGGAATTCGCCCCGTGTTGCGTATCCCCCATGTCATGAGATAGCTTGATCCGTCCGTGGGATGTATGAGACGGAGCCCCGTCTTTGTAGCCTCTCCGCCACAGCCGGGTGGGAGAGGAGGTGGAGTGCATTTGAGGCCCATGATGGCCGCCACAAGTGGGGGATATATCGTAAAAGTCCGCCAGACCACCTCTCCGGGACGATACCGCTTCCACGGACAGGCTCGATAGCCGGTCTTCGCCTCAACCAGGAAAGCCCTATGGAAAGGACATCTCCGCGCTGGAGCTCGATCCCGCACAACCCATACTCTTTTGGTCTCCGGACAGTGCTCAGAGGGGGGGAGTCCGGAGAGGGAACACACCGGAATCTGAACGAGGTGATCGTACGCCATAGGGATCTCTTTGACTTTGGAGCCAAGGGCAGCGAGAAGGTCAAAGGTTATGGGAGCGGCTGCCTTGGCTCCCACGATCCCTTCCGCCCCCTTGCCCGAGAAGTTGCCGACCCAGACGCCGACGGTGAAATCATGTGTGAGTCCTATACACCATGCGTCACGCCGCCCCCATGAGGTGCCGGTTTTCCAGTAGACGGTCGCCTTCGAGCTCAGAAGATTATGTGCCTTAGGAGCATCGGGACGATGCTTAAGCGACAGAGCGCGGAGGGTTAGCGATACGGCTCCGGGGTTTAGAAGCTCTCTCTCCCTTAACTCATCATCCTCCACAAGGCGCGGCGGGCCATGTCTGCCACTGCGGGCCAGGGTGACATAGAGATTGGTCAGATCCAAAAGTCGAACCTCCATCCCGCCTGTAATGAGGGTCAAACCGTAATCACGCCTCTCCCCGCTCCCCAATCCGGCAGCCTCCAGAAGCGAGAGAAACCTCCGATAGCCCGTCCGTCTCAGAAGTGCCACAAAAGGGTAATTCAGGGAATGGGCAAGGGCGAGCTCAGCCGGCACGAGTCCTCGATATTTACCGCTGAAATTTGAGGGCCGAAAACCGCTGAAATCCCCGGGCACGTCCTCCAAGGCCGTGGCCGGGGTGATGATGCCATCCTGAAGTGCCAGCGTATACAGAAATGGCTTCAAAGCTGACCCGGGAGAGCGGGGCACGTCAAAACCGATGATCTGTCCCCCGTGGACCTCGTCCCAGTAATCGAGCGATCCGACCAGCGCTCGAACCTTGCGTGTGGCGTTTTCCATGACGACGATGCTGGCATTATAAGCACCAAGCTCGCGTAACCTCGGGACATAGCTCCTGGCGATCTCCTCGGCGATATGCTGAATCCTAGGATCGATGGTCGATCGGATATCAACCTCATTCGGATGGGTCAGCCGGACGAAATCGGCGGCATGGGGAGCGTGGAAGGGGAATTTACGAATATGATTCGGCACGGGTGTCCTTAACGCCTCTTCATATTGTGTTTCATCTATCAGGCTATGTTTCCTCATACGAGCTAAAACGCGATTTCGGGCCTCGACCGCTTTCCGCGGATCACCTATCTCCGGACAACGGGATGTAGGCGATTGAGGGAGGCTCACCAGATAAGCCACCTCGGCGGGTGTCAGATCCTTCGGAGATCTTCCGAAATAGGCCAACGCCGCCGCTCCCACTCCCTCGTAATTCCGGCCATATGGAGCGCGGTTGAGGTAAAGCTCCAATATACGACGCTTGCCAAGGCGGAGCTCAAACTGAACCGCCCGGAACATCTCGTGCAGTTTGGCGAGTATCGTCCGAGACTTGGGTTCCGCTAATCTGGCCAACTGCATCGTCAGCGTCGACCCGCCCGAGACTATCCTGCCCGCTCGCATATCCTGCCATAGCGCCCGAATGATGGCGAAGGGATTAACGCCTGGATGCCACCTGAAAAATCGATCCTCGTAACATATGGTTGTGCGAACCAACAGCGGATCTATCTCCTCTAGGGGCGTCCATATGCGCCACCTCCCATCCGAACTCAGATAAACCCTCATGATCGACCCGTCATGGAATCGAATCACCTGTGAGAGGGGAGGATGTAACCCATCGGGAAGCGGGATAAGGAACAACGTGAGAAAGATCGAGATCGCCGCGATGATGAATGGAATGAAGATCCTATATCTCCCGTTCAATTCCCTCTTCATCGCCCATTCCTCTGAGCTTCTCGGCGGCGATCATAATCCTCTCCAGGGTTTCCTCACCTATCTCATCCGTAGAGGGTGAGTGGAAGATATCCCAAAATATCCCTCTGAGGAGATCCTCGGAGAAGATCTCATCCTGCCAGTTTTCCAGATCGTCCAGGTGGCCGAAGTAGATGGACAAAATGAAAAATGCCCTCTGCGGCGATAGGCCGTCTCGCTCCATCGCCCTGACGATCAGATTAACGCCGTTGCCGGTGTTAAATCTGATCTCATCCCCCTCAAATTCCACATCACCGAATATCTCATATCTATCGATGTAATAGGAGGCCTCCTCAAAGAGGAGTTCGATCGCCTCCTGGCCCTCTGGAGTTGGAGTACATCTTCCATCGACGACCTCGACGAGGCCGTTTTCGATCAGGTTATTCACGATGGGCCTGATTCGATCCGAGACCCCGTCAAGGGTGAGATCAGATTTGCTGAGTTTGTACAGGAGATAGGCGGATCTGAGGGAGAGCAAAAAATCCTCTCTCTCGGAAGGGGGGATACCCTTCAAAGGATCGAATGCCTCTTTTACCTCTAGGATAAGATCGATCAGGTTATACTTTTGACCTTTGATCTCCACACCATTCAGATAATCCCTCAGTCGTCCGTTTGGATCAATTGATTCTTCCGCTCCGTTACGGTAATAGCGAATTTCCACAAGCCCTTCCCTCTGTTCTTTGAAGAGAGCTCTGAGCGAGTCCAGGATATCGGGGAGGTCAGGGTTTACCCTGATATCTCTCTCGTCGAGTTCAGTATGCATGGCCTTATCGATGAGTTCCATCAGATTCATATCTACAGATAGATCATTCATCTCGAAACAGGCGTAGAATCCATCGGCCAGGGGCATCTCGCCCAGCGTTATCCTGAGAATAAGCGGGTTTTCAAACCTGGACGAGATGGACTCCATATAGAAGAGGGAGAGTTCGTCCTCCTCCTTTATCGGCATCATCGGTTTATCTCCCGCCTCCCCTGAAGCCGCCGCCGAAGCTTCGGAAGCCGCCAAATCCCCTAGGTCTGAAGCTCGATCGAAAGCTACCCCATCTCGATCTGGTGGTGGTTCTCGGGCGGGTGGTTCTTCTCATGGTCGTGCCGGGACGTGTGGAGAACCTCGAACGACTCGCTGCCGTACTCGCCCTTCGCGTGGCTGTGCCGGTTCTGGTCGTTACACGCCTTCGATATCGAGGTGAACGCCGGAACCGTTCACGTTCCTGTTTTATGATCACCACCCGATCGCGCGGGGTGTGATAGTAGGGGACGGTGGTATATCTCGGCGTATCGAGTATCCTCAACAGAAGCCAGGTGTTGAGCAAGGTTTCGGTGAGATGGCCGGTGCGATGATATCCGTAGTTCGGCCCATAGCCGATCATCGCGTAATCGACGCCACCGTCGGGGGTGTTTTTTCGCGTGAAGGTAAAGAGCTTTTCATCCTGATCATCTATCTGACCGTTATCGTTCACGTCGGCATATCCGGAGACCTCCTGAAGATCGCGGCTTATGTTTTTGACCTCTATCAGCACCAGCTCATCGCCCTCATAGATCTCGTTGACCTTTCGTTCGAACTCCGTGACGTCCTTGCTTTCGCGCATGGCCCTCTCGACGGCCTCAAGATCTATACGGCTTGCCCTTCCCCTGGTCTCCGCCCACTGATAGGTGGTAGATCGCCTGCCCGTACACCCCTCACATCCGCCGAAGGTGATGATTGAACCGCCAACGATCGCTCCGGCAGCTGCTATGCCCCCATATTTGAAGATTAATCCTCTGTTGAGCTGAGACATGGGATACCTCGATGAAGTGAAATCATCCTACACAAGTGATTATACAACGATCTAACGGTGGATTCAAGGAAAGGAGGGGCGGATCATGCGAAAATCTATTTGCCTTTCCCCCATCGGATATGGTATACTAGATTTCCGATCGCTGAAGGTTTGGAATATAGAAAACGCTCAGGCGCAGGTGCCGGGTGAGGTTTCAACCCGGAGAATAGGGAAGAGCGGTGAGATTCCGCCACGGCCCCGCCACTGTGATCGGCGTTAACCTCTTCCATTTATAGCCACTGGTGGCCCTAAGGTCGCTGGGAAGGCGGGAGGAGGTTGCCGTAAGTCAGGAGACCTGCCTGCGTCGGTGGCTCTCACGGCTTTCGAGGGGAGGCTGTGAGGGGATAGATCCTATTCCCCGGCACTTCTCCTTGGAAGGCCGGGGATCTTTTTGCCCTCCCTATTCTCCCCCGTGCCTGAGCGGTGGAAAGGTTTTGAATAAGCTGGAGAGATGGACATGAACGCCATAACCGCCGTGATGATCTTCCTCCTAGTTTTATCCGTCTCAGGCTGTTTCCATTCCTTTCAGACCGCAGAGACCATTGATGGATATGCTTTAGGAATAGCTTCGACGATTCCCCCTTTTAAGCCGGAGGGAGAATGCGCGGCGATATTACGGCTCGGTAAAGCGGCGACGGAAAGAAGCTTCGGCGTCGAAGGAGGACTTCAGTTTGGAATTTTCCTCAGCCCGTTGGAATGTGGGGGATGTCCTCCCTATACCGTGGATCCCTTATTGATCGGCAACGTTAAAGTCCAGTTTCCCAACCGCTATTGGCTCGATATCGCCCTCAACGTTGACTTTGTACCGTACTATGTGCCTTGTCCATGGAATCTGTCGCTTCTAGCAAGCAGAAGGATAGATCACTTCTTCGCTCTCTATGCGGAATATGAGCTGGTATCTCTCTTCACCGCTCTCGGAAATTTAGACTTCGATGAGATCGACTCCAATGTTATCTTGGGAGTGGAAATGCACCCTTTCAAACATATCTCCTTGCTTATCGAGGGAGAGCTATTTGAGAGAGATCGCCGGATGGGAATCGCTATCGTTTATTCCGAAAATGGACTCTAGACTTCAGACTTTAGACTGTTTTCACCCCCATTCGGTATAGAGCATCCTTGTGGGGAATCTCAAACCTGAGTCTAGAGTCTAATTCCCGAGGTAGGTGATATGGCTGTTGAAAAAATCATCAAGAGGGACGGTAGGGTCGTCAACTTCGATATCTCCAGGATCGCCAACGCCATCTTTAAGGCCGCGAGGGCGGTCGGAGGGGAGGATTATGATCTTGCCTGCCGCCTAGCCCGGCAGGTCGTATCGATCCTGGAGGAGAAGCTCAAACCCGGTGAGATACCAACCGTTGAGCAGGTCCAGGATGTAGTTGAAAAGGTTTTGGTCGAAAACGGCCATTATAAAACCGCTAAAGCCTACATCCTCTACAGAAGACAACACGAGGAGATAAGGAAGGTCAGGGAGCTCTTCTCAAATATCGAGCTGATAGACAACTATATCGACAGGGCTGACTGGCGCGTAAGGGAGAACTCGAACATGACCTACTCGCTGCAGGGACTGAACTTCCACGTCTCCTCCGTCATCGCCTCTCAGTATTGGCTTGAGAGGATCTATCCGCCGGAGATAAGGGAGGCTCACCTCAGCGGCGACCTGCATATTCACGATCTAGGGATACTTGGTCCCTACTGCGTCGGATGGGATCTTCGGGATCTCCTGCTTTCGGGGTTCAGGGGCGTTAGGGGCAAGATCAGCAGCAGCCCTCCCAAACACTTCCGCTCGGCCCTCGGACAGCTCGTCAACTTCCTCTATACGCTGCAGGGCGAGGCGGCGGGCGCCCAGGCCGTCTCCAACCTCGACACGCTCCTGGCTCCTTTCATCCGAATCGACAAGCTCGATTACAAAGCGGTAAAACAGGCGCTGCAGGAGTTCATCTTCAACCTCAATGTGCCGACGCGCGTGGGCTTCCAGACTCCTTTCAGCAATTGCACCTTAGACCTGAAGGTTCCCGATTTCATGCGTGGAGAACCGGTTGTCGTGGGTGGAAAGGTTCTCGATGCGACCCATGGTGAGTTCCAGGAGGAGGTCGACATATTCAACGAGGCCTTCGCTGAGGTGATGCTGGAGGGCGATGCTGATAAGCGCGCTTTCACCTTTCCCATACCCACCTACAACATCACACCGGATTTCGACTGGGAGAACCCACGACACGAGAAGATCTGGCGTATGACCGCTAAATACGGTATCCCTTATTTCAGCAACTTTATCAGCTCCGACATGAGCCCCGAGGACGTCCGCTCGATGTGCTGTCGACTCAGGATCGACAACCGCGAGCTTCGCAGACGAGGCGGAGGGCTGTTCGGCGCCAACCCGCTCACCGGCTCGATAGGCGTCGTCACCATCAACATGCCGAGACTGGGATATCTGTCACGGAACGAGGAGGAGTTCTTCAGCCGACTCGATCAACTGATGTATCTAGCTAAAGAAAGCTTGGAGATCAAAAGGGAGGTCCTGGAAAACCTCACCGAGAAGGGGCTCTATCCGTACTCGAGATTTTATCTCCGCGGGATCAGATCGGCCTTCGGTCAGTACTGGAAGAATCACTTCTCCACCATAGGACTGGTCGGGATGAACGAGTGCTGCCTGAACCTGTTCGGCAGGGATATCGGCACAGAAGTGGGGAGGAAGTTCGCCATCAAGGTCCTGGATCGCATGCGCGAGAGGCTCTCACAGTTCCAAGAGGAGACGGGAAACATATACAATCTGGAGGCCACCCCGGCCGAAGGGACCAGCTATCGGCTGGCCAGAATAGATAAGAAACGGTTCCCGGACATCATCGTGGCGAACGAGGAGATGGTCTCGAAGGGAGCCGAGCCGTATTACACGAATTCCTCTCAACTCCCTGTGGAATACACCGGGGATCTGTTTGAGGCTTTAAGGCTTCAGGAGCCGCTTCAAACGAGATATACCGGCGGGACGGTTTTTCACATATTTATCGGCGAAAAGCTTCCTCCGCCTGAGTCTATCGGAAGGCTCGTTCGCAAGATCTGCGAGAACTTCTCAATCCCATATTTCACGATCACACCGACCTTCAGCATCTGCCCGATTCACGGATATATCTTCGGCGAGTACCGGCTCTGTCCCAAATGCCTTGAAGACGGTAGAAAAACTGAGTGTGAGGTCTACTCACGGATCGTGGGATATCTTCGTCCTATCGATCAGTGGAACGACGGCAAACAGGCCGAGTTCAAGATGAGGAGGTATTTTAAGCTGAGATGAGGATAGGAGGATTTCAGAGACAAAGCCTCATAGAGTTCCCCGGCATGATAAGCGCTGTGATCTTCACGATCGGATGTAACCTCAGATGTCCCTTCTGTCATAACTATAGGCTGATCGAGCCAAAGGGCGTGAGGGAGATCCCGGAGGAGATCGTGCTGGAGCACCTCTATCGCAACAGAAAACTTCTTGATGCCCTGGTCGTAAGCGGCGGGGAACCCACCCTTCAAATCGATTTGGACGAGTTCCTGAAAGAGGTTAAATCCATGGGATATGTGGTGAAGCTCGAAACTAATGGCACGAACCCGGATGTCCTCGATAGGTTGATCAGAACCGGAAGGGTGGATTTCGTGGCGATGGATGCGAAGGCACCGTTTCGCTTCGAGAGATATAATGAGGCCGTCGGCGGGGTTCTAACGCCGAAACTTTTTGAGAGGATATTGAACTCCGTCTCGATCTTGCGAAAAAGCGCGATCGAACGTGAGTTCAGAACTACGCTTGTGCCCGGCCTGATCTCGGAGTCCGATATCGAGGAGATCAGGTGTTTCCTTGGGAAGGAGAGGCACATAACACAGGAGTATCGACCGGTAGAGCGCGGGGCGTTAAGCGTAATGCGCTCTACGCGTCAGGCAATACACATTACGCGAAATGAGGAGGTTGAAAGATGAGAAGGCTCATCGCGTTTTTGCTCCTCCCGCTTATGCTGATGATATGGGGATGCGGGGAGGAGACGACCCAAGGACCGCAAGAGCAGGGTGCTAAAGCCTATATCCTCAACACCATCGCCTCGAGTATCTCGGTCTATGATATCCAGACCGGAACGCTCAACAAAGACGTGTTTCAGGTAGGTCAGGCGCCAAACGACATCAAAATGCTGGATGGTATCGCTTATGTGGTCAACACGATGGACAACTCGATCCAGATGATAGACTTGAAGGCTCAGGCCGATGTAGGTCTGATAAACGTCGGGGATGCGACCGCCCCTGAAAAGCTGGCCTTTGCCGATAATAACAAGGCATATGTCACATCAAACTGGACCAATTCCGTTAAGGTCGTGGATCTGTCGATCAAGCAGGTGGTCGGTTCGGTGGAGGTCGGTTCGATGCCCTGGGGAGTGACCGTTTCAGGCAATAAGGCCTTCGTATGCAACTCCGCCGCTGTGTGGGACCCTCAAAAACAGCAGACGACATACGGCCCCGGAACCGTATCGGTGATAGACACCACCAAGGATGAGGAGATCGGCACTGTGGACGTGGGATTGAATCCGACTGAGATCATGCTTGACGCCAAGGGCAACGTCGTGGTCCTATGCACGGGCAATTATGCCGACGTGACCGGCGCTCTTTATCTGATAGATCCCTCCACCGGCACGGTCAAAACGAGCGTTGAGCTGGGAACCACGCCCGGGGGAATTGCTTTGGCGCCTAACGGTTTGATCTACGTCACATCGCCTCAGGGACTCTTGGCCTTTGAAAGCGGCACTTTGAACCCGGTTCACGAGCTGAGCTCGCCGCTTGAGGAGTTCAAGGGAGGAGCCGGATTGGCATTTGACCTTGAGGGCAATGGGTACATCTGTGTGCCGTCCTGGTCGTCGCCCGACGGCAAGGATAAACTGTTGGTGATGGATAAGGACGAGAAATTGGTCAAGAGCGTCGAGCTGGGCGAAGGACTGGGGGCTTCCCTAGTGGCGATATACTGATTTAGGGGCGGGTTTCAAACCCGCCTCTACTCCGCCTCTTCGCTATGATACCTCGATTCACCGGATATGGCGGGTCGGATGAGCCGGGATGAGATCCAGCAATTTCCGGATCTCATCCTCCGAGTTATAGAAATGGGGTGAGACGCGGACGTATCCGGATCTATGTGCCGTCACGACTCCGTTTTCAAAAAGCATCTTCACCAGTTCTCCCGATGAGAACCTGTCGCTGCAGAACGTCAGTATTCCCGATCGTTCTCCCTCTCCCATCGGGCTTATGATCCTATATCCCTTCTCCCTCAATCCCTGAGCGAGCATATCGGTTAGGCTCAGGATCCTCCTTTCGATGTTGGATATTCCGATCTCAGTAAGCATCCTCACGGCCGCGTGAAGGGCGTGGATTCCGAGCATGTTATACGATCCCTCCTCGAACCGACGGGCGTCGGGTTTCTGTGTGAGGTCGTAGTTGAGGTAATCCGACTCATCTATCACGCTCATCCATCCCACGTTCACGTTCTCGATATCGTCCAACCTCTCCCTCGAGCAGTAGAAGCAAGCTACTCCTTCAGGTCCCAAAAGCCATTTATGAGCGTCGGAGGAGAGGATATCCACGTTGCACTCCTTCACGTCTATCTCAAGGGCGCCCATCCCCTGTATGGCGTCGACGACGAAGATGATATCCCTGTCCCGGCATAGCTCTCCTATCCTCTTAAGGTCGTTTCGGTATCCGGTTACGAATTCGACGAAGCTTATGGATATAACCCGCGTGCGATCATCCACGAGTCTCTCTATCTCCTCGAACGGTATTCTGCCATCCCTTTGGCGTGCGAATCGGGTCTCGACTCCACGACGGGCGAGGTTAAGCCAGGGGTAGACGTTGGCGGGGAACTCGGCCTCAGTTATTATGACGTTGTCGCCGGACTTCCATCGTATGCCGTTAGCGGCTATCAGTATGCCGTGGGTTGTGTTCTTGACGAAGGCGATCTCATCCGGACGGGCGTTTATCATGGAGGCCAAAAGCCTTCTCGTATCCTCCGCCGTCTCAAGCCACCTCTTATAGTTCACCGAGCCGTTTTGCAGGGCGTCATCCATGAAGGCCTTTAACTCCCTGTAGACCGGCAACGGCATGGGGGAGACCCCGGCGTGGTTGAAGTAGGCGAAACGCCTTGTCACGGGAAACCAGTCTCTAAATCGACTCCAATCTATATGCCGATCCATTTTTTATATCCTCGCTCGTTATAAGTCATTTATTGTCATTTGTCGTCATTTATCGTCATTTAACTCATCCTTGAAACTGCATCTGACAGAGCCTTTTATAGAAACCGCCCTTAGCGATAAGCTCATCATGCCGTCCCGTTT
>CAZHVH010000050.1:0-13550 GCA_964535855.1 uncultured bacterium | reverse complement strand
AAAGGCGTATCGAAGGGCTTTCCCGCTGTTCATGGGTTTCGTTCTGGGCGAGTTCCTCATGGGCAGCATATGGGGGATAATCGGCCTCGTGACCGGCAGACCCACCTATGCCTTCAAAAGCTGGTGAAAGCTTACCGACCGTCTCTGTGGAATTAGAGCCTGAATATGATACAATTCCAAATAGTAGGGAAGCCTGATTGACTCTCCTTTTGGAACCTGATAAAATTGGCATGGTGAGAAACCGGGATTATCTATATTGAAAGGGTGTGAGACTAATGCCTAATCCCTTAAGTTCCATAACTTCCGTGTTTAACCTGCTTTCCGAAGAGATTAAAATCCTCCCGGCAACAGGCGGTGCTGTGGAAGACCTTCTCCCTATATATCGGCATGAGGAGCTGTCTTAAAATGGAGATGGTGAGGTCTAAAAATGGTGTTCCGATCAGATTAACCGATGAAAGATGGTTCCATATAGTGGAGAACCATGATGAAATGGCAGGCTACTATGACGATGTGCTTCAGACAGTAGAGGACCCGGACTACATCATAAAAGGTTATCGAGGAGCGCTGATCTCTAAGGGAAATCGAGGAGGGTAAATTCATAATGGTCGTTTACAAGGAGTTTGAATCCGATGGGTTCATCATAACCTCGTATCTTACGAGGAAGATCAAGCTCGAAAGGGAGGAGATATTGTGGAGGAGAGAAAGATGAAGGAGATCATACCGGAGATTCTCAAGGCGACGCCTCATATTTTAAAACTCTCCGCCTCTGCCCACAGGATCTGGATAGATTATGATCAAGAGGCGGATGTGCTCTACATCAGCTTCAAGAGACCTCAGAAGGCAACGGATTCCGAGATGCTCGAGGACGGCATAATATTGCGCTATCGAGATGAGGAACTCGTGGGGATAACGGTACTGGAAGCTTCCAAAAGATAACCGAGGTTGAAATTGGACGTCTGAGCAATTAGAGATGGTCGCTGATGCCAGAAGGGTGATCGGTTACGGAGGAGCTTTCCCACCTTATGAAGGGCTGAAGAAGAAAATACTAAACGCTAGAAACTTCAAGGAAGCCTTCAAACTCAGACCATCCGTGTCAAATACATGAGATTGAAGATAACGATCACAGCTATTGTGCTCATACTCTGGATCGGTTTTTTCGTCTACCAGATCTGGTTCAACCCTCAAATCGAGTTTCTACCGCCCTGCCTGAAGGCTCAGTGGGTGTTGCATCCCGAACAGAACGTCCTCCACTTTCAGCATGGCCCTCCCTCGGAGGATGTTATCTTCAAACTATCCTTCGATTTGAAGCCTCCCATTCCGGAGAGAGCATCGATGAAGATCAAGGCGATGACGATCTACTCGCTTGAGATAAACGGCCGTCCTGTCGGGCACAGCGAACCCGGACATAACTGGAAACGGTTCGATCGATATGATATCCGACCTTTCCTGAGGCCCTGTCGAAATGAGATCGTCGTGAAGGTGAGCAATCCCACGGGCTTCCCTATACTTCTCGTTGAGGGCAACGTGGGGAAAGCGATCCCGCTTAACACCTCTCCCGACTCGGGCTGGGTGGCGTCCAAACCGGGCGGGAAGGAATGGATGACCTGCGTCCCGGCCATCTATCGCAGACCTGAACCGTTGAAGCCGAGGATGGCCCTTCTTCCTTTCGGATACCTGGGCCTTATTCTCTTCCTCCTTCTTCCGAAACGGCTCAGGGGTATCGATGTTGAAAGCAGAATCTCACCTTTCCTTTACTGGTCTGTGGTTGGGGGCATATTTCTGGCCCTGATCCTCCTCAACCTGCATAACGCCCACGTTTATCCCTATAAGAGGGGAATAGACTCCAGCGGACATGTCGAATATATCGAGCACTTCACCCACAGCGCGAGGGTCCCGCTCGCTTTTGAGGGATGGGAGATGTTTCAGCCCCCTTTCTATTACATCCTGGCCTCGCTGATCTATCGAGCGAGCGGATCGCTCAAATCAGCCCAGTATCTAACGGCCGCCTTCGGCACGTGTAATGTGGTTTTGGCCTTTCTGATGCTGCGCCTGATCCTGCCCGAAAGGAGGGAGCTTCACCTCATGGGATTAACGCTGGCGGCGTTTATGCCGATGCAGATTTACATGAATCCGCTTATAACCAATGAGGTTCCAGCCGCGACAATGATCTCGCTCTCGCTTTACCTGGGGCTGAGATGGCTGAGGAGGGAGAGGGTGGGATGGCTTCGGTTCGCCCTTCTGGGCGTGAGCCTGAGCCTTGCGCTTTTGACGAAATATACCGCATTTTTTGTCCTCATAACTTTGACCGCTGTCTACCTGTTGAGATGGATCGGGGATGGAAGGGAGTTTGCGGGGATCATCCTCATGCTCCTGATCGTAACCGTTTCAGCGGGATGGTTCTACGCCAGAAATCTGGCGATCTTCGGCGACCCGCTGGTCGGTAACTGGGATGAACAGAGCACCTTCCACTATGAGCAGAATCCGGGATATAGAACTCTGGGCTTTTATCTCAAGTTCGGCTCGGCCCTGTATTCGAAGAACATCGAAAACCACAGGTGGACCACATTTTGGGACGGCGAATACGCCTCGATGTGGGGTGAGGATCATTTCTTCGTGGCGCGGATGGACGATAAGCTACAGATGAACCTGATGAGATGGACGTTGTTTCTGGCCCTGATGCCGAGCATAGCCATGATGGCGGGGGCCTTGAGATCTGCCGGAAGGGCATTTTTCGGGAACGACCTCCATGCCTTCGCCCTGCTCCTCCTATCCTTCCTGAGCGTGACGTCAGCGGTAAACTTTTCGATGGAGATCCCGTTTTTCTCAACTGTAAAGGCTTTCTTCCTGTTATCCTTGCTCGGCCCGTCTGTGGTCTTCGCCTGCGAGGGTTTTGATATGATGATGGCCCGATCGGGCCATATGAGATGGGTGGCACACGCCGTTACGGCGGCGATCGCCGTAATGGCCTATGTGACATATTACCTACGATGAGGTAGGAGATGGCTGAGATCATCAGAGGGATCGGATTGACAAAGCGATTCGGCGAGGGGGAGGCCGCCGTCACCGCCGTCGATCACGTGGATATCTCCATAGATGAGGGCGAGCTTTTGGTCATCACGGGCGATAGCGGCAGCGGCAAAACCACCCTCATAAGCATTCTGGGCTGTATCCTCCGTCCCACCGAAGGCGAGGTGTGGATCGAGGGGAAGAGAATTGATCCCCTCAGGGATGACCTGCCCAAGATCAGACGTGAGAAGATAGGATTTGTGTTTCAGCTCTTCAACCTGATCCCCTACCTGACCGCCCTTGAAAACGTCCTCATCGCCATGGAGATTGATGGCAGAAAGGGACCGGAGGCGGAGAGGAGGGCCAAGGAGATCCTTGAGAGGGTCGGATTAGGAGATAGGCTTCATCACCGCCCCTCCCAGCTTTCAGGGGGTGAAAAACAGCGCGTTTCCTTTGCAAGGGCGCTGGCGAACAATCCGCGGGTGATCTTCGCCGATGAGCCCACGGCCAACCTCGACAGCCGCCAGAGCGCAAATCTGATGGAGCTGATAAGGGAGTTGCAGAGGGAACACGGCACGACGATAGTTGTGGTCACACATCAGGTGGGCCTGCTTGAGGATGCCGACAGGATCGTACGGATGAAGGATGGGAAGATCGTAGAGGAGAGAGCCGGGTTATCCCCGTCCAATGAGTTGAGATAATATCTCGCGGGCGGCTCCCTCGGAATCCCTCAGCGGGTTAACCTCCACGCCTTTCCCCAGCTCGAAGATTTTCTCCTTCAGCTCCTCTACTCCGCACATGATCGCTCCACATCTCCGGCATATCTCCCTGTACATCTTCATCCTCTTCGGCGTGCGGCGGGTTTTACGGTCGATTTTGAGTATGATCACCTTCTTGCCGCTGCTGGCCGCCTCGCTCACCATCGAGAGGCTGTCCTCGGTGACGATCACCAGATCGCACATCGCCAATATCATAGGCACGGCATCCTTTATATCGCCCTTTCCCCTCCTTGCCAGAGCCAACATTCTGCACCTGGGTTCCGCGGAGAGTTTCTCCTCGAGCAACCTTTCGACCTCATCGGGTGTTCGTCGGGATGTGGTCAGAAACAGCTCGCCATCCAGATCCCGGCAGATCGACCTCAGGGCATCGATCAACCTCCTGGCCGTCCCGATCCGGATCGTGTTGTATCTCTCCTCGCCGCCCATCAACACCCCTATCCTCGGCCTCGGCGGAGGTTTCATCTCCCTTTCGATCCTCTCCCTCAGCCTGGAGATCGACTCGGGGGTCACCCTGTTGGGCACACCCACGGCCCTGAAGATGTTTCGCCTTCGGATCTTAGGCCAGAGGTGTCTGGGCAGAACGACCAGATCGAACCAAGAGATTCCCGTGGGGGAGGGACGAAGTGAGACGACGCTTCTCCCGCCGATCAGCTTCTTTAGAAGCAGATTGACGGGAGCGACCGATGAGCCGGTCGAAAGGATCACGTCGAATTCCTCGTTTACTGGGATCTCGGCGGCGCTTTCGGGCGTCAGACTCCAGATCAGAAGCGATCGGACAAGCAGATGAGGTATCGGAGCCCATCCCAGAAATCTCATCAAAACCCTCAGGAGATCGTCCCTCAGCTTGTTTTTATGCCTGATCTCCACGAGGACATACTCCACATCGGTCATCTCGGCCATCCTCTCCGCTATGCCGAGGGACTGATTCAGATGTCCGGGCTTGCCGTCACTGAGAATCAACAGTTTCATCTCAGGATAGAATTATACCACATCGGAGCGGAATTGAAATCCCGGTTGCTCTGTAGTATCATATCCTCAAACAATCCCCGTTGAGAGGTGGCAAGGTGAACATCATCTTGGTGATCTTCGATTCACTGCGTAAGGACTGTGTCGGCGCGTATGGATCTCCTCCATGGTGGAAGATCCACACCCCCTATTTCGACTCCTTCGCGCAGGAGTCGCTGATGATGATGCGGGCCTATCCCGAATCCCTCCCTACCCTTCCGGCCCGCAGGGCGATATATACGGGAAACAGGGTCTATCCCTTCCATAACGCCGATTTTCGCCTGAAAGGAGATTTCGTCGGCGCACCGGGGTGGGGACCGATACCGGAGGATCAGTGGACGCTGGCTGAGATACTCAAAGGGGCCGGATATCGCACCGCCCTGATCGCCGATGTCTATCATATGTTCAAGCCGTCAAAGAACTATTGGCGTGGGTTCGACCAGTGGACCTTCCTGCGCGGGCAGGAGAAAGACCCCTATCGCTCCGGTCCGAGGTTGACGGATGAGGAGATCGACTACTGGCTTCCGAAGGAGATGCGAGGCAGGGGACAGGGGAGGATCGAATTCATCCAGCAGTGCATCATGAACATACATGATCGGACGAAGGAGGAGGATTATTTCGCTCCCAGAGTTCTGAAGGAAGCCGCCCTGTGGCTTGAGCAGAACCAGGACGCCGATAAGTTCTTCCTGACCGTCGAGTCGTTCGATCCCCACGAGCCGTGGCTGGTGCCGCCGTATTATCGAAAGATGTACCTCAAAGAGGAAACCAGAGAGCAGGTCATCTCCAGGTATGGGGATGTGAGCGATCTGCCGGAGGAGCTCTTGAAACGCACGCAGGCGAACTACTGCGGAGAGGTGACCATGTGTGACAGATGGTTCGGGTATTTCATGGAAACGGTGAAAACGCTCGGGCTGCTTGACGACACGATGATCATCTTCACCTCCGACCACGGCCACTCGATAGGCGATCGGAACTACATGGGCAAGCGGGGATATCCATCCGCCCCTGAGGTCTATGATATCCCGCTCATGATCAGGTTCCCAAAAGGCGAGCACGCCGGTAAGAGAAGCGATATATTCGTCCAGCATCACGACATCACCGCCGTCATCCTAGAGGCCGCCGGCGTGGAGCCGCCTCAGAAGATAGATGGGATCTCCTTCCTCGACGACGCCATATCAGGAAAGCCTGGGAAGCGGGATCACGTGACGGTCGCATGGGGATCTGCCGTTACGGTGATCAATGAGAGGTGGTGGTTGAACTGCAAGGTGGACGGCACCGGCGTGTTGCTTTACGATCTGAAGAGGGATGATCCGTTTTCGGAGAACGTCGCCGACGGTTACCCGGACGTTGTGAACGATCTGTTCGCCATGGCCGTGGAGGACGCCGGGGGAGGTTTCCCGGAGTGGCTCGTGGATTTAGCTAAAAGACAGGCAGATGCCCCCGGCTGTAGCGATCTGGTGGCGAGGGCGTAGGAGATCCTAGGGCGAGCGTCCGCTCGCCCTTCATTTTGATCATCCTATGCACAGCCAGTGTACCTCGCCGTCGGATGTCATGCCGTGGCTGACACCCTCAGGACAGACTATCAGATCGTTCTCCTCGACATCAAATATCTCGCCGCCGATATTAACCTTCGCCTTGCCCTTGAGTATAAACCAGAGCTCATCGCCCTTATGCGAGTGGGGACCGAAGGGTTTATCGGGGGTCACCACACGATAAGCGAAATGCTTAAAGGTCTTCTGATACCCCTGTATGGGATAATGTCCGACCGTTCCACCTTCCTTAAGCTGTAGGTCCTTGAACCTTATCACCATCTTTCTCTCCTCCGATTATCCCTTATATTCTCCCCCATCTCACTGTTGAACGACAGCACCTCCTCTATATAGGACTCAGCCTGTTCAAGGGACCGGGTCCTGTGGTCATCCAATACCATCCTCAAAAACAACCTCCTATCGCTTGAGAGGGCCAGCTCGACCTCCCTCTCCATCTCGAGCATCCTCGGCCACAAGACCTGTAGGAGCAGATTCCTTGGCAGCTTGCCCACTCGTATGCCTCGAATGCCCGTCTTGTTCACGATCGCTGGCACCTCCACCACGACATCGTCGGGGATGTCATCGATCAAACCGTTGTTGGGGATGTTGACCTGATATCTCCCCTCCTTATTGAGAACCAAAGCCTCGATTATGCCCAGATGTTGTTCTCCGCTGTGACGGGGCGGGAACTCCTCGGTGACTGAGATGGAGGCGTCGTTCGCCACCTTCATGATGTGTTCCACCCGTTTGGCAAGTCCGTCCAGATACCCCTGCCATCCGATTTCCGAGTCGAACCCTCCTATCTCGCCATACCATCTTTTCTTGGTCTCCAGATCTATATGATACCACCAGCCGCCCGTTCTAGGGGTATCGCCTATCGGGAACAGTCCGACCATCTTATATTGGTGTACGGCCGCGGGGGAGAGCTGAGCGTTGCGCCCCAACTTATGGGTGCGCCAATACTCCTCTGCCTCCTCTTCTATCCATCTATCCAGAAGCGGATATGCGTCTTCGCCTTTGTAGAAGAAATGGGTCATGAAGATGACGTGGTTAAAGCCTACAGCCTCACACTCGACATATTTCAGATCGAGACCCAAGACCCTGGCGATCTCACGATATCCATAATGTCCGTGACAGAGCCCAACCACCTTTATGTCCGTCTCCCTGGTCATGAGCGTACATCCCTCGAAGACAGGGTTAGATGACTGGATGAGCCAGGCGTCAGGGCAGAATTTCTCCATATCTTTGGCCACACTTAGCATGAAACGGAGTTGACTGTAGTTTAACCCAGGCCCGCCCCTGTAATACCCATGTTTCTCGCCGATTGCTCTCATGGCCTCATACTGGGTGTGTCCGCCGACAAGGGCGGTGTTAATTACGAAGTCGGCCTCCTTCAACGCCGTTTCCCTGGAGGTGGTTCTCTCGAACTTCAGGTCGACCTTCAGCTCGTCCACATATCTTGTGGCTAACCTGTGTATGCTGTTTAACCTCTCCTCATCTATATCCATCAGCGTTACGGTGCTTCCATAGAGATCCTCCGCGAGACAGAGATCACGGACCAACGTCAGGGAGAACACGGCGCTGCCGGCGCCTATTACGCCTATCTTGATCGGTTTCGCCATTTCCCCCTCCTATGGAAAAGCTGCAAATCGCCGCGCAGCACCTTTATACCACACCCATCGATCGCCGTCAATCACCTATCTCGCTATCCGCCGGCGGAGGACATCGAGGAAACAGAGGCACGGGTGCTGAGCAGCTTGATATCTTCCTCTTTACATTTTTCGGTCGAGCATGATATCTTTAGGGATGCAAGCGAATTTGTAGGGGCTAGGCATTCAAAGAAGAATGCCTAGCCCCTACTTAGCGAATCACGCTTTTGAGGTACTCGACGAACCTCGGCACGCCAGTCATCGGGTCCTCGGACTCCTCGTATTCTATCGAGATATAACCCTTATAGCCCGCCTTCCCGAGGACCTCCGATATCCTGGCGAAATCGGCTTTCTCCCGCTTTCCGGTCTGCGGGTTGAGGATGGTCACCTTCGCGTGGGTCGTGACGGTATACGGAGCTACCTCAGCTATTTCTTTGTAGGGGTCCGTCCGGAAGTTCCCGGTATCCAGATTTATCCCGAGCCACTCTGAGCCGACGGCGTTATAGATCTTAAGCACCTGCTCGGACGTTGAGGTTATGCCGCCGTGGTCCTCAAGCGCCAGGATGACCCCTTTAGGGGCGGCGTACTCCACACATTCCTTGAGGGCGTCCACCACCCACCCGAACGCCTCCTCTTCGGTATGTCCCTTCGGGACTCCGCCCGCGAAAACCCTTATGCACGGCGCTCCTAAGTGGTAGGAGATATCCACCCACTCCTTGACCATCTCTATCTGTCCACGCCGTTCCTCCGGATCGGCCTTGCAGAAGTTATTCCCGACGGCCGTTCCTGAGATATCCAATCCTCTCAGGAACACCTCTCTTTTGAGCTTATTGAGGTAATCGGTTTCAGTTGTCGGGAAGTAGTAGGCGGTCAGCTCCACCCCGTCAAGGCCCATCTCGACGGCTTTGTCCAGGAAATCCTCAAGCGACATCTTCCCGCCTGTGAGATACTGGCGGAAGGAGTATGCGCAACAGCTTATCTTCATCTCACATCCTCCTTAGATCTTCAATTTCACTATCTCTCCACCTTTCTGAGAGGATTCCAATGCCGCCTCTATGAAGGCGACGATCTCCAGACTCTCCGAGATATCTATCGGAGGTTTACCGGTCTGGAACATCTCCACAACCCTCTTCAACAGCTCCCTGTATATATAGGCGGTATTGATCTGGGAGTGCACGATCCGATTCTGACAGAAAGCGGAGAATCCATAGCCGCTGGCCCCTTTGCGGATACCTCTGACAGCTCCGACCCTTCCGTCCTTCCAGTAACCCACCGCCACGTCGGTTCCCTCGTCTGAGATGCATGTCACGTAATCACATCCTGGCCCCATCAGGGCGTATAAGGTCTCGACCCCGTGGATGCCGTAGTGGAACAGCCCCGGGTTTCTGGGGTGTTGGGGTGCTGGGCTATATGCGTCAACGCCCACCACATCCCCGTACTCATCCCTCTTCGCCTTGACCTCCTGAACCTCAAGGGCATATCTGAGGGAGGATGAGGAGAAGAGCGGAATCCCCTTCTCGGCCGCGAGCTCAGCCAGTTTCCTGGCCTCATCGAGAGAGCAGGTGAAAGGTTTGTCTATGAAGGTGGGGATTCCGGCCTCTATGAAGGGCAGGGCCCTCTCATAATGGACGCTTCCATCCACGGACTCCACCATCACGGCGTCTATCTTGCCGATCATCTCCTCAGGTTTATCCACCAGCTCGACGCCGTACTCCTTCAGCTTCTCCGTGAACCCGGGTATTCTCTCCGGGGATATCTTCGATTCGCCCGGACACCCGATAACCACCTTCGCCCCTTCAACCCACTGCTCCTCATCTATGTCGATGTGGTTGAGCCTCTGGGTGAAGGCGACGACATGTGACGTGTCGAAATCCACCAATCCCACTTTTATCATCGTCTGAACCTCCTGATATCAGCTAAAGTCTAGCGGTTTATCAACCTAATCATGGATTCTCTGTAGTCGCAGGCTTTAGCCTGCGCATCCTAAAGGGAACAACTGCGATCGCCTAAATCGTGACCGGCTGATGTTTTTCGCCGGATTCATATGCGGCGAGGATGATCTGAAGGGCTTTCAACCCATCCTCGCCCGTCACGGGGGGCTCATCAGCGCCGGAAAGCACGGCCTCGGCGAACTCCTCGATGTAGAGGATGCGTGGGTTTCTGATCTGTGGAAGCTGAATCTCATTCCATCTCCCCGGCTCGAGCCCCTTTACCGGGAGCGTCGTGTAGAGGCGAAGCGGATTTCCAAGGGCTATATGCCCCTCCTTGCCGAAGATCCTGTCGCCGAACCCCTCTCTACCTTTGGCGCAGGAGCTGGCGTCTATTGAGCCGATGGCGCCGTTATCGTAGCGGACGATCACGTTTATCCAGTCCTCCACCTCCACAGGCGTGACGAAAGTATCGTATTCGGCGTAGACTCTAACGGCCTCAAGCCCCGTGATGAACCTCATCATGTCTATGTTATGCACGGCGTTCATGATCAATATCCCGCCGCCGCTCTGATCCTTTTTGGTCCTCCAATCGGTCTTGACCCTGCCGGAGTATCCGCCGTGCCAGTATGAGGCGGGTTTATCGCCCATGGCGGACATCTTCAGGGCGATCACATCGCCGATCACACCCTGTCCCAGCAGTTCCTTCGCCTTGCGAACATCCGGGCGATATCTCATGACGAAACATACGGAGAGGAGCACGCCATTTCTCTCCGCCGCTTCGATCATATCCCGGGCCTGCTGTAGATCGACGGCTATCGGCTTTTCGACCATGACGTGTTTCCCGGCATCGGCCGCCTTGATGGAGATCGGAGCATGAAGATAGTGCGGGGTGGCGATATAAACCGCATCCACGTCCGGATTCGACAGCACCTCATCCAGGTCGGTCGTATGGGCAGCTCCATATCTATCCGCCAAGTCCTTCGCCACCTCTCTTTTGACGTCCATCGTCATGACTATCCTTGCGTTACGGGCGTCGGCGATACTGCGGGCATGTGAGACCGCTATCTCACCGCATCCGATTATCCCAATCCTTAACTCTTTATCCATCCCTAACCCTCCTTCTCTCCCTCCTTCGGGAGCGCCTTTTGAGGATAGCTAGCGTCTCGACGTGATATGTCTGGGGAAACATATCATATGCGCGGATCGGCCTTTCCAACTCATACTCATCGCACAACCTCTTTAAATCCTCAAACTGTGTGACCGGATTGCATGACATATAGACGATCCTGTCGGGGCCGATCCGTTTGATCCGTTTTATGATCTTACGCGAAAGCCCCGGACGGGGCGGGTCGACGACTATCACGTCAAACCTCACATCCCTCTTCAAATATTCGCCCACATCGCTGGCATAGAACCTGACGTTTTCGATCCCATTGAGCCTCGCGTTTTCCCTTGCGGCCTGAACGGAGGAATCGGCTATCTCCACCCCCGTCACGTGATCACAGGCATCGCTGATGTAGATCGATATCGTGCCTATGCCGCAGTAGAGATCCAGCACCCTGCCGTAAATCCATTCCTTAATATCCTCATACGCCTTCCAGATCAAAAGCGGGTTGCTTTGGAAGAAGACATCCGGCTTGATCGTGAACCGATATGGCCCGACCTTCTCGATGATGTGGGGCGCGCCCAGATTCAGGATCGGCTCGCCGTAGGAGTGATCGCTCAGTCCCTCATGTCTGAGCCAGTAGACGCTCTCTGCTCGGCCCAACGTCTCCTCCAGAAGCTGAGCCAGCTTTTCCCTCTGTCCCACGTCCGGGGGTGAGGCGGAGGTGAAGATCGCCATCAGCTCGTCCGTGAACTTGGCTTCCCTCAGAACCACATATCTCAGAAACCCTTGATGCTCCAGGAAATCATAATCCTTTATTCCAAGCTCGCTCACCCTCCCTTTGATGAACCTCAGCAGATCGAAAGCGTTCTGGGATATGAGGTGGCATTCACTGAGATCTACCACCTCAGCGTAGTTGCCCCTTCTTCGGAGCCCGATTCTTCCGAAGGCGCAGACGAAGTCCATCCTATGCCTGTAATAGAGGGGTTGAGGCGACGGGATCACTATCCCTTCCAGCTCAAACCGATCCTCGAAGAGCTCCCTCAGGAATGAGAGCTTCATGCGCAATTGATCCTCGTAGGAGATGTCCTGCATGTAGCATCCCCCACAACGGCCGAAGTGTGAGCACGTGGGATCGACCTTGGGGTATTCATCCCTCAATCTGTCGAAGAACCTTCGCACGCTTTTGGTGGATGGGAACCTGCTTCTCTCCCTGCTCATCCGATCACCTTATCGTTCTGAAGCTCAAGCCATTTTAATCATACCAGGATTCCCGAAGGAGTTCAACACCGATTTCCTCTATCGTGTTCTTGACGGAAGGGGCGGTTTTTGCTATATTTCCCGAAAACGCTGGTGCGAAGACTGTGGCTTCAATCTTCGATGGGGTGAAAGGTGAAATCTGAGGGATATCGAGATCGGCTTTTCAAGCGATACGTCACGACGCATACCGCGCACGCCCACGATTACCGGTGGAGATCGTCAGTACTTGAATCTCACTTCCGATCCTATCTCTCTCGGTTTTTGCCCCAGGATAGATCGGCCCCGATACTGGACGTGGGATGCGGAAGCGGCGAGATGATCCTCATACTTCAGAGGATGGGCTATACCGATGTGCGCGGGATCGATCTGAGCCGGGAGCAGATAGAGGAGGCCATATCGATGGGCGCTAGGAACGTCGAGGTGGCCGATGCCTTTGAGTATCTTTCGGGCAGAAGGGAGGAGTTCAATCTGATCCTCGCCCTGGATTTCATCGAGCATCTGACCAAGGAGGAGGTTCTGTCCTTTTTGGATGCCGCCCATGGAGCCCTTGTGGAGGGAGGAATCCTGATCCTCTCAACTCCCAATATGGCCTCTCCGTTCGGAGCGAGGATGGCGTTCGGTGATTTCACCCATGAGGTTGGGTTCACCCCTGTTAGCATAGCCCAGGTTTTGAGGACGGCGGGGTTCGATATGGTGGGGATCTTTCCCTGCAAGCCGGTCGTTCACGGTTTAGCCAGCGGGTTGAGATGGCTGGCCTGGAAGATTCTCAGCGTGTTCGTTAAGCTCTATCTGATGGCCGAAACGGGTCTTTTCGAGGGCGAGGTTCACACGCAGGTGATGTATGCCGTGGGTAGGAAATCCGCCTCGCCAGAGGTTACCCGAGATTTATCAGAGCTTTAAGGTTAACAGGGAAACGACCACATCTAATACCGATTCTCACCTTTGAGACCGTTTTATCCTACCTTATGCGGCTTTTCCTGTGCTGGATACCACACGCTCTTTCCCCATTCAGCCTTCCCCTATGCCTGGAGCACAATTTCTCACCTGCTATCAAACATAGCGATATTCTTAGGAGAAATTATATTGACATTTTTAATATTATATTGTATAATCTACGGTAGAGTCCCATAGGGAGGCTTGAGATATGCGTCGGAAATGGGTGACAACATGCCCGGTCTGCGGCGGGAGGATGATCGTCTCTCAACTCTCATGCACCACATGCAACACCAAGATCGAAGGGGAGTTTGAGGGGTGCAAGTTCTGCCATCTCCCGCAGGATCTCTACG
>CAZHVH010000049.1:12416-13557 GCA_964535855.1 uncultured bacterium | reverse complement strand
TTCTCTTCTCCTCGTGTCCCAGCATCCTCACCTCATACTTTACCCCAAGCGCCGTAGCCTGCAGGATTATGTTCTCCAGCATATATCCGATCTCCCAAAGCGCCCGTTTGGTCCGTTCGTTGGTTGAGAGGATGATGCAGCTTGTGCATCCCGGAGAGACCGATTGGATATCGACATCTCTCAGCCTCTCGATGCGGTGAACCGGGGCATTGCCACTCCAGTTGATATATTCGTATAGGCCGTTTCCCGAAAGGAGGTGGACGGAGGTATAGTTTTGACCGCCAGCCCATGTGGGGATGGTCATGCCCCATTTCCTGCCCCTGTATTCATGGGGGGTCCGGCCGCGGGCGGCCCAGAGGAGCTGCGAAATCCCCCTGGGGCTTGATTTGGTGCCTTCTAAGGCAGTGCTCGCCCTCTCTATCGCCTCGAAAAACGGCACCTTCCCGTGCAGGTCCGGATCGGGAAGGTTTCCCCCAAGCCACGGCCTTGGCCTTGAGCTCGTCCAATATGATCCGGAATAAGGGGGATGGATCGGCTTGATCACCATACGGGCGGTCGCGTGCATGTCGTCGATAAGAGTGCCGTCTATACCTACGTTGTGGATGCACGTCCCCAGCCCCAAAGCGGCACAGGCGAGATAGATGGCCTGTTGTTGCATGCCGCTTTCAACGTGTAGCCAATCCTCCTCGATGCCCGTTACCCCCGGCTCAACTGCTATCAGGATCGGATCGGAGGAGAAATCCAGGAATAACCTCCTGTGCGTGAATCTAGGTATCTGAGTGGCCTTTTTAACAAGATCGATCTGATGGGAGTCAAGCTGTTTTGACTCGTCGAATACCCCCCAATGGCCCCTTCCCGACGAGCATCGGGAGTTTAAGGTCAATTCCACCGTGGTCTGAACTACCATATCTGCCCCCTCGGCTTGAGATCTTCTCCCTGATCGACACCCATTTTTCAATGGGGATCTGAAGGAAAACCCCCACGATATCAGGGTCGAACTGGGTTCCGGAGCAGGCGGCGATCTCCCACAGGGCCTTTTCGACCGGCATGGCCTTTCTGTATGGTCTATCGGAGGTCATGGCGTCGAAGGCATCGGCTATGGCGAAGATCCTGGCGCCTATCGGTATCTCGTCTCCTTTCA
>CAZHVH010000049.1:0-12316 GCA_964535855.1 uncultured bacterium | reverse complement strand
AAGGCATCGGCTATGGCGAAGATCCTGGCGCCTATCGGTATCTCGTCTCCTTTCAACCCATCCGGATATCCCTTCCCGTCATATCTTTCATGATGGTGTCGCACGATCGGCAGGGCATCGGCCAGAAACTCGATGTGTTTTAACGCCTCATACCCTATGACAGGGTGCTTTTTCATTATCTCCCACTCCTTGGAGGTGAGCTTTTCAGGCTTATGCAGGATCCTATCCTCGATCCCGATCTTACCTATGTCGTGTAACAGGGCTCCCCACTTTATCGGTCTGAGACTCTTGCCGTGAAAGCCCAGCTTTCTGGCGATGAGGAGGGTATATTCAACCACCCTGAGGGAGTGATTTTCGGTCTCGACATCCCTCCGATCGAGCAGCGCCACAAGAGCTTGAAGGGTCTGCTCGTATGTCCCCTCTATCTTGGCATAAAGGAGGGCGTTCTCGATGGCGATGGCGGCCTGAGCGGCGAAGGCCTCAAGTACGATCTCGTCATCCTTCGTGAATGTATCCCCCTCCAACTTATTGAGTATCTGAACTACGCCGATGACCTCCCCTTGGAGATTTTTCATGGGAGAGCAGAGGATCGATTTCGTCCTGTAGCCGGTGCGTCTATCGACCTCTTTGTTAAACCGGGGGTCGGAATAGGCATCAGGGATATTAACCGTTCGGCCGGTTCTGGCGACATATCCGGCGATGCCCTTATCAACGCTGAACCTTATCTCTTTAACCTCATCTCCCTCCGCGACCAGAGACCACAGTTCCCCTCCATCCTTATCCAGCAGGAACACCGATCCTCTATCCGCCCCTAGCATCTCCCTCACGAAAGGGACGATCTTCCACATGAGTTTCTCCAAGTCGACCTCAGAATTGAGCGACCTGGATATCTCGAGTAACCTCTGCAGCTTTTCAGGCTCCATCATATCAACCCACCGCATCGTTTTCGTATTGTATCCCATTATTATTTTCGGAAGATCATCCCGGATAGTTAAGGGGAAATCGCCGCACTCCGAAGATCAATTATAACATCCTGCTGCTTCACGGGACAACGTTGATTCATCCCGCAGCTCATGTTATAATCACAACCAACGAGGATAGCCCATCCACGGAGGAGTAAGATGCTTGAAAGGGAAGAGATAGAGGATATAGCTCATAAGGTCATCGATCTATGCCAGGCAGATGAGGTTCAGGTGTTCATATACGGCAGTGAGAGCTATCTGACCAGATACGCTGAAAACCATATCCATCAGAACACGGGCGTCAGCAACCTCTCGATATCCGTCGAGGCCATTATAGGCAGGAAAATGGGTGAGGCATCCACCAACAGGTTGGACGATGAATCGCTTAGGAAGGTAGCCCGAAACGCCGTCGAACTGGCGAGGATCTCACCCGAAGATCCCAACCTGCTCCCCCTCCTGGGACCTCAGGAGTACGAGGAGGTGAATGCTTTTTATGACGAGGAGATAACCCCGATGGACAGAGCAGAAGGGGTGAAACGGGTCATCGATATGTGTCGGAGGAGAGGGTTGACTGCTGCGGGGATCTTCAGCAATTCCAGAGGGTTCCTGGCCATCGTCAACTCAAAGGGGCTATTCGCCTTTCATAAGAGCACATCGGTTACCTTCAGCCTCTCGGTTATGGCCGAGGAAGATGGAGCAGGATGGTGTGAGCGGAGTTCAAGGACGATCGAAGATATCGATCCGGAGGAGATCGGCGAGATAGCCATACGCAAGGCCGAGATGAGCCGTTCGCCTCGGGAGATACCTCCAGGCAGATATACCGTGATTTTGGAGCCAGCGGCGGTGGACAGCTTGATACGCTTCCTCTCCTTTAGCTTCAACGCCATGGCGGTGGACGAGGGGAGGAGCCCGCTGAAAGGGAAAATCGGCCTTAAAGTCTTCGGGGAAAACATAAACCTCGCCAGCGATGTGTATCATCCGCTCCATAGAGGCACGCCGTTCGATCCGGAGGGCGTGCCCACCAAGAGGGTTCAGCTTATAGAGAAGGGAGTGGCAGCGAACCTCGTATACGATAGGCTTACCGCCCAGAAACACGGGGTCGAGCCGACCGGACACGGGCTCGGCCTGAGAAATACCCAAGGAGCCTATCCCAGGGCGCTCGTTATGGAAGGCGGAGAAAGCACCCTCGAGGAGATGATAAGATCGACCGATAGGGGAATCCTGGTGACCCGTTTCCATTATGAGAACATGGTTGATCCGATGAACCTGATCGTCACCGGAATGACCCGCGATGGGACGTTCTGGATCGAAGACGGCGAGATAAAGTTCCCGATCAAAAATTTCAGGTTCAACGTGAGCCTCTTCGATGTGCTGAGTTCGGTGGAGGCCATGTCCGAGCCGGTTTACTCCAGGGGAGTTGTCGTTCCGGCGATGAAAGTGAACGATTTCAACTTCTCAAGCGGAACGCAATTTTAAAAATACGGCCATTATCGCTAAATGTAGCGTTCCCAGCTTCGGTCATTTAAGTTGGGGCGCAAGGCCTTGCGCCCCTACGGGGAAATGTCTCAGGGAGGTTCGAGTTTTGAGGATGATCATGATCCTTCTCTCAGTTCTATCCTGGATCTCCATCGCACCGGCGCAGTGGCTGCTCATACCGATGGATAACTCCCAGACCAACCACCTGAAGGCCTATGGACTGACATACTGGGCGTTGGAGGAACCGCGGAGATACCATGCCGAATGGCTGCTCAACTACCGCGGCGGCTCCTTCCTGATAGAGGATAGGCCGGATGTCAGGCGCAGGGCTATCCTGAGGGGCGTCTCCTTCGAGCCGATCAGCCAGGCTCAGCTCGATGGGATCAAAAAACAGATGGAGGATGAGAACATGGATTCCGTCCTCCTTGAAAAGGCGCCTAGGATAGCCATCTACGCACCGCCGGAGGATTCGCCGTATCGTGACCCGTGGGATGATGCCGTTAAACTCGCCCTGAGATACGCCGATATCCCGTTCACGCAGATATGGGACAAGGAGGTGCTGAGGGGAGACCTGACCACAGATAGGTTCGACTGGCTCCACCTGCACCATGAGGATTTCACAGGACAGCACGGCAAATTCTACGGCGCATATCATAACGCGGCATGGTATCAGCAGAGGGCAAGGCTTTTCGAAAAGGCGGCACATGAGGCGGGATTCAGCACGGTGCCGAAACATAAGGGGGCGGTTGCACTGGCGATAAGGGATTACGTGCTTTCGGGCGGATTCCTCTTCGCCATGTGTTCCGCACCTGAGACGCTGGACATAGCCCTGGCCACAAACGGAGGGGAGGTGGACATCGTCGCGCCGGAGATCGATGGAACCCCCATAGATCCGAACTGTCAGTCCAAGCTGGACTTCACCAAAACCCTCGCCTTCATCAACTTCAGGGTGATCACCGACCCGTACATATATGAGTTCTCCGACATAGATAACCCCAAACCGGATATGAACCCGCTCTCCGGGAGGGAGGATTTCGAGCTCTTTGAGTTCTCGGCCAAACACGATCCCATCCCGACGATGCTCACGCAGGACCACGTGGCCAAGATACACGGGTTTCTGGGACAGACCACATCCTTCAACCGCAAGAGGCTCAAGGATACGGTCGTGATCATGGGCGATATCCCCGGATCGAACTACGTCAAATATATCTATGGCATGAAAGGCAAGGGGATTTTCTCCTTCCTGGGGGGGCATGATCCCGAGGATTACCGCCATCTCGTGGGCGATCCTCCCACGAACCTCGACCTGCATAAGCATTCGCCCGGTTATAGATTAATCCTCAACAACGTCCTTTTCCCCTCGGCGAAGCGAAAACCGCAGAAGACATGAGACGAAGGGAGGTGTGATATGGTTTTGTTACAGGCTTTATTCCTTTTATCTATGGCATCGAACTCAGGTGTGATCTCCAACGATTATCTGATCGTATCGCCCCTGATCGCCGACGGTAAGGGGATAGGATTTAAAATCGAGACAAGGGAGGGCAAGTGGATCGCCGATCTGCTTCTCGGAAGCCAGGGGAATATCCGGGCCGGATCGGTTGAGGTGAAGGATCTTTCGATAAGGCTCGAGGATCTCGAAGCTGGCCCGACTCCCTCCCTCGGACCGGATTCCTTCGTGGAGATCAAGCTGCTCCCCGATGATCCGTATCCTCAGGTCAGCTTTAGGCTTGATATCGAGTCGTTTGACGAGGAACTTTGGAGGGAGAAGATAGGCGACGTGCCGTTTCACTTCCTGGTCTGTTCCCTCCCCGGAGCGGAGATCTTCCATCAGCGCGGTTGGAACATCCCCACCCCGATCATAGATCCCTATCCGCTTCAGGGGAGACAGACCGGTTATGGGAGGCAGATATCGAGCCTCTGGTCGCGCGACTGGACCTATTGCCCGCCTATAGGGGCATATCCGCTGGCGACGGTGGGTCTCTGGAAACCGAGCCAAAGGAAGTATGTGGCCTACGACTTCCACGGGTCAAGATTGACAGATGGTTCGGAGAAATACATCGCATCCGCATATTGCTGGAAGCTGAAGGGGGCTAAGCAGTTCTTCACCCTGGTTTACCCCTACGCAGCAAAATACAATAGGCTTAGATATCCCGATACCCCCGTCACCATCTCATCTCACTTCACCCTCCTCTACTCGCTCGATCTGCCGTCGGACTCCGATCCGAACCTCTTCGTGCAGGGGTTTATATGGGAGAGATACCGAGATCTGCTTCCGGAGGTTCCCGGGGTAAACGACCTATCCTGGCTTCCAAAGCGGTATAGGGTCAGGGGATATGGGCCGATGAGGAGCGGTAGGTTGTATCACAGGCTGACGGGGAAAAACGCCAGGTGGTTCAAGCCCGGCTCTCTGGTCTTCGGCGGCGAAGGTTGGGACAGGAGCGCCGTGGATTATATCTTCGAGGTGAAGGACGAGAAGGCGATATCCAGGCTTGAGGAGGATCTGGAGTTCCTGGCGAAGTGGGCTCAAAAGATGGTCGTGGACGGCGACGAGTGTTATTTCTGGCGTAAGCCGCTTGAGGGCGAGGGGATAGAGATGTTCGGGCCGGGCGTCGAGACGACGCACAATATCCAGGGATGGCAGCTCGCCCTGACTTACTTGGACGCCTATCGAAACGATCCCGATCGGTTCGGGAGATATCTTTATCTGATCGACGGCGCTCTCAGGTGGACGAAACATATCCTCTACACCAGGAACGGCTACGCCGATGTCCCCGCGGCGCAGTTCTGCTGGGGTGCCGCCCCGTCGACCGCCTTCTGCCTGCGATACTACTACACCTTCCGAAATGACCCTGAAAGGCAGGAACTTGCAAAAGAAGCACTCAAGCTCGTCCGAACCATGATGTACAGATACATGCCGATCTGGGCATCGGATAACGACAGGATGGATGAGCTCGATAGCTCCTTCTTCATGGAGCCTAACTCCGGGATCAGTTGGCTGGGCAGCGCATGCTCCAACGAGGTATGGTGCGTCCCATACGCCATGGCCCTCACATATGTGGCCACGGGCGATCCGATCATCGGCCATTACCTCCGAGGGGCGTGCGAGAGATGGCACGAGCTTTTCAGGGACGAGTATCACGATTCGGTCGCCGATTACGACGGAGCCTTCACGGAGATGTTCGGCCTGTTTGAGGGATGTAACATCGGCAAAGGGAAAAGGGCCACATTTGGGGGTTTGTGGGGACAGCTTGAGCAGATCGCCTATCCCGTCGGAAAGGCCACCGTCAGGGTGATATGCGGCGAAAAGGGAGCGCTGGCCTTCAACAAAAAGGGGAGACATACCGACATATCGGATTATCGATACTATGGTGACGGAGATCTCTCCTTCAAGCTTGTGAGATACGGCGAAGGGCAGGGTGAACCATTTGACCTGAACGTCACCTTCCCGATGTTCGACCTGCGCGGCAAGAGGGTTTTCGTCCTGAGAGAGGACGCCTCGGAACCGGAGGAGCTCAAAATGGGGGAGGGCTTTGAGGAGATGCCGAGGAGGCCGGATACTTTGGTCATACACGGTCTCAGATACGGCGACACGGTGGCGATCGGCAGGTTCGATCCGTCGGTCGAGCCGATCCCGCTTCGGATCGAAAGGACGAGAGGGAGGAGGAATCGGGTGAAATCGTCCGATGGATTTGTGATGTACGACCTGCGCTCCCACCTCAACCGACGGCTCAGCTTCGACTGGGACGATACGAGCTCGTGGGCAGGGTTTGAGCCGGGGATGCGGACGATCTACGGGGTGCCCTTCGACCTGATCGACCCGGACTTCAACGGTGGACGGATATGCGTCCGCGACGCGGATCTCGACCTGAGGATCTCCGGATCGCATCTATTCGCCCTTGTCGGGGAGGTGGAGGAAGGCGGTAAGATCATCCTGTCGGGGCCGAAAGGTGAAACGGAGATAGACCTTCAAAGGGGAATTCCCGTCCTTAAGGGCTGGCCGCCGTGTATGAAATGGCATCTGGACCTCGTGGAAGCACCGCTGAAAGGCGAATTCGATCGGCTGGAGATCCGCAATGGTTCTCTCTTCGCCCTGACGACCTTTGCTGGCCCGAAGGACCGCATTGAGAGAAGTCTAGAGGCTATCAGGGAAAAGGAGAGGGAGGTGGCAGCCGAGATGAAAAGCGTTGAAAAGCTGCTGGAGCTTAAACCGCTCCTCGATGGGCTTTCGGGCAAGGTGGCGGTCATGCCCTTCCCGAAAAACTGGAACCCGTACTCCAGCCCGATCATCAGGATGATCAACAAGGCGGGTTTGATGGATCATTTCGCCCTTCTAACACCTCAACAGTTCGTCGATCCGGAGTATTTCAACGCTGAGAGGTTCCCCCTCCTGCTTTACCTCGGCGGGGAGGCGTATTACCGGAGCGTCAACCGTGAGGGTGACGGCGATGAGGCGATCAGGAGGTTCCTGGAGCAGGGCGGGACGATGCTGATTCTACCGAGCGGTCCGTTCCCCTTCTATTACGATCAAAACGGAGATCACGTCAACTCCGCCGCCTCCTTTGGCCTGCCGATTGCAGGCGGATGGGAGGAGCCTCCCCAGGGGCTTAAGCTCACCTTCCACCTCAATCCCGACCAGGAGATCGTCCGGTCCGTCCCGGAGGAGTTCCCGTTCCCGAAGGAGGGTGATCTTCGGTGGAGGCCGATGAGGGGGGAGATGGCAGGGGGGAGATACACGTCGATATTGACTTTGAAGGACGAGTCGGGGAAAGTCTACGGCGATGGGGCGGGCATGGTGCAGATGGATGGAGCCAGGATATTCTACGTCTGGCACACACTTCTCGCGATGCCCGAAGTGGGGAGGGAGATCGCCCTGGACGTGATCCGTTATGCCCTTCAAACCGCCCTTCCGCCTCTGCCGAAGATCATCTGCTACTACACACACGCTCCGATAGATGTGGACGGGAAGCTGGATGAGGAGGCCTGGAGGACGGCGCCCGATATACCGCTCAGATACGCCTGTATCAATCGAACCGGAGCTCCCCCACAGCGAACCTCATTCAAAGTCAGATGGGATGAGGAGAACCTATACGTGGCCTACATCGTCGAGGATGATAACCCCTGGGCGACGATGAGGAAGCGCGACGATCACCTCTGGGAAGAGGAGGTCGTCGAGCTCTTCGTAGATCAGGATAGCGACGGGGTGGGATACAGGGAGTTCGAGGTCAATCCGCTCAATACACAGGTGGATCTGGACATCCAGCCTGAAAAGTCCGAGGAGGAGAGGCTGGCGTGGGACGCCCAAGGATGGAGGAGTAAAGTAACGAGGACGAAGGAGGGATGGGTGGTCGAGATGGCCATACCGCTTGCGGCCTTCGAGGGAGCGCCGAACCTCCCACCTAAGGCGGGTGATAGGTGGAAGGTGAACTTCTACCGAATAGATCGACCCCAAGGACCTGGGACGAAACCCGAAGCGATCCAGTTCAGCGCCTGGTCCTTCGTGCGAAGGACCTATCATGAGCCGGACAGGTTCGGATACATGGTCTTCGCAAGCGATCCGTTCGATGAGGATTTCTCGCTTCATAGGGAGGGGGAACCTCCCGCTGAGCCGTGGATCGTCCAGGCGGGAGAGTGGAGGGTTGAGAACGGGACGCTCGTGGGGGTAAACGGCGGGACGGACGGATGGGTTCCCAGGGGAATCTATCTGCCGCTTGATCTTGACGATTACGCCGTCGAGATCAAGTTCAAGGTGGAAGGCCGCGGCTCGGACTGGAGGGACGGCCCCTGGTTCGGCGTGAGATGCTCCGACGGCAGCGGATACTACGTGGAGTTCACCGATAGATCGGCTCAGCTACACAAGTCCGTCAACGGGATCTCAACCGACGACTCGACCGTATTGGCGGAGAAGCCCCATGAGTTAGGGGATGGATGGCAGCTTTTATCCATCAGGGTTAAGGGGAATCGAATTGAGGTTGATATTCAGAGGACGAGACTCTTCGAGTTCACCGATGAGGGGAGATCGGGCGGCGTGATCAAATCGGGAGGTCTGATCCTCTCCCCCAGAAGGTGGTCCAGGTCGTCCGGCGATACGATCGTAAGGTATGCATCGATCAAGATCCATCGTTACCGGAATTCAGCGACTCATCCCTGAAAAAGTAGGGGCTAGGCATTCTTCTTTGAATGCCTAGCCCCTACAAATCTGCGATTCTCCTCCCTGCCACCGGGATGGTTCATCTTGAGTGCGCAAGGCTTTGCGCCTCCCACAACGGAAATTGTCACCCTAATTGTGAACTATCTCCCTGTTACCGATAAATTTCCTATGCACCCCGATAGAATCTGTGCCTTGACTCCCCCTTGCCATGTTTGATAAAATGCGTGGGAGTGAACCCAATAGAGGGCGGTGAAGTCCCGATATGTCGGCATCTGAAACGGCATCAGTTGATGTCAGGGAAAGGCTTGCTTCCCTCTCATCAGAGCTCAGGTTGATGGAGGAGCTAAACGCGCTGTGGCTGTTCGGCTCTCATGCGTTGGGGAAGGCGACTCCTCTGAGCGATGTGGATATCGCCTATCTGCTCGATGACAACGTTGCAGGTGAAAAAAGGGAAGGACTGGAGACAGAGCTTTATACGACTATATCCTTTGCTTTAAAGACGGACAAATTTAGCTTTGTAGATATATCGACGGCTCCCTCTTGGCTCGCTTGGAGCATCATCTCTGAAGGACAGCTCTTGATCTGTAGAAATCTCAAAGCGGTGGCGGAGATCAAGGAGAGGATCTACCGCTTCGCACCGGATATCCGCCTCTGTCGAAGGACAGGAAATATATGGTTCCTGGAGGCGTTATCGATGGATCAGATCGGTGTGGATAAAAATAGAATCGTTGACTTTCTCAGGGGGATCCATGAGGATATCAGGGACCTGAGAAGAAAAAGGGATATCAGCAAGAGTGGGTATCTGAACAGTCGGGATACTCAGGCAGTTGTGGAGCGACGGCTCCAGACAGCCATTGAAAGCTGTATCAATATCGGAAATCATATTATATCCCGCCTGGGATTGCGCTCTCCTCAGGATTATGCCGATGTATTTCGCCGCCTCGGTGAGGAGGGTATCCTCAGCAGTGATATCACGGATCGGATGATGGATATGGCGAAATTGCGCAATTTGCTGGTGCATCTCTATTGGAGGATAGAGCATGAACGGATTTACAATTCGCTTCCACGTCGCATAGCCGCGTTAGAGGAATTCTGCCGACAGATAGCTGAATGGCTAAAAGGGCTCGATGGTCAGTCTTGAAAATATAGGCTTCGATGTAGCCTTCGTCAGGAAACTCTCCGTCGAGAGAGCGGCCTCGGATATCTCAATCAGCCTAAACCGGGTGTGTCCATCTCCACGGTCAAAAGCCGCCTCCACAGAGCCCGAAAGAAGCTCAAAGGGAGGTTGATGAAGATGGTGGAGAGGACGTTTGAGGAACATAAACTTCCCGGCGATTTCGCCGATAAGGTGCTCAGGGAGGTGTCCGTGCTCGGCGTGTCCGTGCAAACGGCGGAGGTGGAAAGGGAAGACGCGGAGAAACCGAAAGAGACTTTCAAAGTGGCTGCTCTCCTACTCGCCGATAAAGCCGAGGGAAAGAGGGTGTTGCCCATCTGGACTGGCCTCCCCGAAGCCACGGCTATCGGCTCCAAACTGGAGGGGAGAAGCCCGCCACGCCCCATGACACACGACCTGATGGCAAATATCCTGAGCGAGTTCCAGATGAAACTGGTCAGGGTGGTGATAACAGAGCTCCGAGACCACACCTTCCTGGCCAGGTTGGTCATAGAGAGGGAGGGTGTGACCAAGGAGATCGACGCCCGACCGAGCGACGCCGTCGCGCTGGCTCTGCGGATGAACGCCTCCATCTTCGTCGTCGAGGAGCTCTTGGAGACGAGCGGGATCAACTTGGAGGAAGCACGGGAGATGATGGAGGAAGGAAGAGAAAGTCGGGACACGGACCGATCGCCCTGAGCCCAGGCGTAAGCTTTACGTCTCCCTCTCACCATCACGGAGGATGTGGATACTCTCCCTCTCACCATCGGGAACCGACTGCCCCAGGTGTGGGCGTAAGCTGTTCTCCTTCTCGCCATCGGAGGGGTGGAGGTTAGGATTTGAGCTGCTTGTGTGTGTCAACTGCAGGAGTTGACAGTTGGCCTTCTCGGCCAGGTACGTCGTGCTGTCGTCCAAGCGGTGTGTCTTGCTTGCGCTTTGCTCTCGCCCTTGTCAGGGGGTCGTAAAGAATGAAGAATGCCATCCCGACCAGGGCAATCCAGCCTGTCCAGTCGCCAAGGCGAACGGCGAGCGTATCCCCCGTTCCCAGGGATACATCGGCAACCACAACCTGACCGGTCTTGTCACCGCCTGGCGTGATTGCGGCCGCGATGATTCGCCCGTATGGATCAATGACCACCGAATCGTTTCCGCTGCTATCGGACTTGACCATGGCAACGCGGTTCTCAATGGCGCGAAAGACCAGATGCGGGTAGTGCTTTGTGGCGATCCCAGGCCAGTCATGTGAGGGAACCAGGATCAGCTGTGCACCATTACGAGTGACCTTGCGAGCCGTATCGGTGAAATCGAGGTCGTAACAGATGATCGTGCCAATTCTACCCAGAGGTGTATCGTACACCGGATATGTCCCGCGCGTCGGGCTGCTCTCCCCGGCAAAGCTGACAGGATGATCTTTACCATAGACGCCCAGAAACCGCCCATCAGGCGCCAGCAGGGTGGTTTCGTTGCGCCAGATCTTGTCTGTCACCTTGACAAAGTAGCCCAGAGCCAGATGCGCATTGGTTTCAGCGGCCAGCTGGCGGAATTCGGCGGTGTTTGTGACCTGGGGATCGCCTTCAATTGCCTTCTCCGGCCAGACAATGACCCGTGCCCCCTGTCGGGCCGCCTGACGGGTGAGTTCAACGAATTTGTCCACCGAATGCCAGGGAGACTCCCCGGCATCGTAGTGCAGCGCGGCGACTCGAACCATCGGAGTGGCCGGCGTGTGGAAGAGAACCAGGCTGATACCGGTCCACGCCATCAGCGTGGCGAGCAGGCCCAGGCCCCAGTTGCGCACCGGCCGACCGGCGAGGGGCCGAACATCTGGGTCCAGTTTCCAGCGCTTGTCGAAGAGGTATAACGCACCCAGCCCCAACCCATAGTTGACGAACATGATGAGCAGGCCGAGGCCGAAGATGCCAAAGATGCTGACCGGCTGGATCAACCACGGCTGACCATGGAGCGTATTGGCGACGAAAGCCCACGTGCCCATGATGGGAATGAAACCGCGAATCATCTCGATCCCCACCCAGGTGAGCGCACCATGCCAGACAAACCAGCGGTAGCCGGTGCGCTCGTGGAAAGCGCGCGTACCGCGATCAGCGAAAAAGACGACGACGCCGATAATCAGCGGAAGCCAGGCCATGTAGATACCACTGCCGGCGAAGATGGGCGTGAGGTAGCCGCCTAACCAGCCGCCGATGGTGATGGCCGAAGCCAGACTGGAAACCCTGCGGGGCATGACCCGGAATTGGGCAACCAGCATCGGCACGAAACCAACCCAGATGAACGGCCAAAAACCATAGGGCGGGAAGGATAGAGTCAGTAGGATTGCACTGGCAACCGAAAGGAGGATGCCAATCCCAATGCGGAACCAGAAGTTTCTATTGGCCATAGCCATTTCTCTGTCTCCCAATCAAGTGAACTTGGGTAGAATCCATCAATAGCAAGACCGAATCGGGCTAACGACCAAGCTCAGCCGTCCGCCGAACGCCAGCGGAGGCGGGTCGGCTGCAGCGGGTGTTAGGATGATGCCTCCTGTCATCCGCCCTTGACGAAATACAAGTTCACCAAAGTCCT
>CAZHVH010000048.1:2560-13569 GCA_964535855.1 uncultured bacterium | reverse complement strand
GCCTCCTGCTTCCTGTTTCCTGTCTCCTTCTAACTCTGAGAAATAAGCATTTCTGGCCTCTCAGATCTCCGCTACACTTAAACGATAATATGAGCGAAGCGATTTAGAAGGGGGAAAATGATGTCGGGGAAATACAGAGTTTGTCTCGTCGGATGTGGACGGATGGGGGTTACGATAGACGATGAGGTAAGGAATCGGCCCAACAGTTCTCTCTACCTACCCTATTCGCATGCCGCCGGCTATGCGGCCGTGGAGGAAACCGACCTGGTCGCCGTCGCCGATATAATCCCCGAGAAGGTCAAGGAGGCCCAAAGGCGGTATAATGTCCCGCGCGGATATACCGACTGGAAGGAGATGATACTGAAGGAGAAGCCGGATATCCTCAGCATAGCCACCCGCCCCGGAAACCACGCTGAGATAACGATTTTTGCCGCCGAACATGGGGTTAAAGGGATCTACTGTGAAAAACCTCTCTGCTGCTCGATGGAAGAGGCCGACGCCATGCTTGAGGCATGTAGGAGAGCGAACGTCAAGTTCAACTACGGAACTCAGCGCAGATATACCCCGCTCTACATGAAGATGAGGGAGCTGATCGAGACGGGGGAGATCGGGGATGTTCAATGTGTCATAGCCCACTGCGGCATCGGAGCAGCGCAATGGGGGCACACCCATACCACCGACATGATGATGTTCCTCGCAGGCGATCCCGAAGTGGATTACGTTCAGGGAACGGTCTCGGTGGATGAAAGGGACTTCGATGATAACAGGATAGAGTCCGATCCGGGAATCATGTTGGGTTTCGTGAGGTTTAAAAACGGCGTGCTCGGTTATATGGTCGCTGGGACAGGATACGAGTTCGAGGTCAGCGGATCGAAGGGCAAGCTCAGATCGCTCAACAACGGCCTCTCATGCCAGATGAGAAGAAGCAACGAGTGGGGCGAACTAGAGGAGGTCCCATTCCCTCAATTCCCGCGGGAAAGCGGGACTGTGGGGTGTATCAAGGATCTCATCGATGCTATCGAAAATGATCGTTTACCTTCGGGGGATATAGAATTGGCGTGCAGGAGTCAGGAGATGATCTTCGGTTTCGTGGAATCACATAGGCTTGGAGGCAAGCGGGTGAAGATGCCGCTCGAAAATAGATCACTGCGCATATGCCGACCTGACTGGTAATTTCAACGGGTCTTGCCCTAAGCCTTCCGCCTTGGTATAATATAGCCGTACAAAGTCACGAGAGGTTCGTTGATGGGTCGATCCACAGGGGAAAAGCTCTTCTCCTTTAACCCTTTTAACGGGGAGCTTATGGGAGAGTTGCCCATCTGTGGAAGCAGGGAGATAGAGGGGTGCATCGCTAAGGCCGAAAGTGCGTTTCGCCGGTGGAGGCTTATCCCACTGGAGCAGAGAGCGAAGCAGATACTGGCGCTGAGGGATGTCATTCTGAAGAAAGCTGAGGAGATATGTGAGCTGGTGACGCGCGAGACGGGGGAGCCGATCTCGGAGACCGTCCTCACCGAGATCTATCCCTCTCTCGAATCCCTCAGCTATTACGCTGAGATCACTCCGCGCGTTCTAGCAGATGCTCATGTGGAATATAGAAATCGCTTGAAAAGCCGCAAGGTCGGGCTGAACCGATTCGAGCCGGTGGGCATCATCGGTATCATCTCATCCTGGGTTTTCCCCTTCTCGATTCCCATCTCCCAGATCGTCCCCGCCCTTATAGCCGGAAACGCCGTCATCTTAAAACCCTCCGAATACGCATCGGTTGTGGGGTTGAAAATCAAGGAGCTGTTCGAGGAGATCGACATCCCCGACGGATTAGTCTCCGTAGTGACCGGCGATGGTCGAACGGGTGAGGCTCTCGTTAGATCCGATGTGAACAAGATCGTTCTTGTGGGCACGACCCAGACCGGACGAGCGGTCATGAGGGGAGCCGCTGAGAGGTTACATCCTGTTACGCTTTTCCTCAGCAGTAAGGGAACAGCCCTGGTGATGGAGGATGCAAATCTGGATCGAGTCGTTAAGGGAATCCTCTACGGAGCCTTTCTCAATTCCGGCCAGGCATGTGGCAGGATAGAAAGGGTTTACGTCGCTCGAAAGATCTATGACGACTTCATCGTGAGGCTAGCCCTGATGATCAAATCGCTCAGGATGGGCAACCCGATGGACCCCGATGTGGAGATAGGCCCACAGACCACTCCAAGGGGAATCGAAAGGCTGCAAAAACACCTCGACGACGCTCTTGAGAAAGGCGCTAGGGCCATCGTCGGCAGAGGATACGTGGAGGAGGGAGGGATGTTTTTCGAGCCGACCCTCTTAGCCGATGCCGACGAGAGGATGCTCGTGATGCGTGAGGAGACCTTAGGTCCCCTGCTTCCCGTTACCCCCTTTGACGAGCTTGAAAGCACGGTTGAAAGGATAAATAGGACCTCTCTCGGCCTGCACGTTAGCATCTGGACCTCTGATCCGAGGCTGGCTATGGAGTTGAGCAATAGCTTCAGGGCCGGTACCGTCTGCGTTAACGATGTTATCTTCACCCTCGCCGAGATCGAATGTCCCTGGGGCGGAGTGGGGCTGAGCGGCATGGGTAAGATGCATGGGGAATATGGGCTCAGGGAATCCTGTTTCGTAAAACACATAAGCTATGACGATGGGAAACGACGCTCCATGCCATGGTGGTTCCCATATGATGAGAGATATCGGAATCTCATGCTCGCCTCCATAAGCGGGGGGCACGGTATGCTTCCTGATTTCCTGCCTCGTTGGCGCGATTTTCTCAGCAGGAGGTTGAGGTGAAGCCGAGGGTTATAATCCTCAGAACGGCCGGTACCAACTGTGATTATGAGACGGATTACGCCTTCAAACTTGCCGGCGCCCAGACGGAGCTCCTCCATATAAACAGATTGATCTGGGGTGAAAGGAATCTGGGCGAGTTCGATATCTTAGCGATACCCGGGGGGTTCTCGTACGGGGATGACATATCCGCCGGCGTGCTTTTGGCCAATGAGCTTAAATACAAGCTGCGCGATCAGGTGTACCGATTCGTCGATGAGGGCAAACTCATAATCGGGATCTGCAACGGATTCCAGGTGCTGGTCAAAGCCGGTCTGCTCCCCGGATTTGAGGGGATGCGCGGCAAACAGCTGACCACCCTTCATCTCAACGATTCGGCCAAATTCGAATGCAGGTGGGTCTATCTTAAACTTGAGACCGATAGGTGCGTTTTCACGAGGGGGATCAGGGAGAGGATCTATCTGCCCGTGGCCCATGCCGAGGGTAAGTTTGTCGCCCCGAACGATGTGCTTGATAGGCTCGATCGGGACGGTCAGGTGGTCTTCAGATACGTGGGGCCGGACGGAAGACCGGCTGGTTATCCGTACAACCCGAACGGATCGATGAGGGATATAGCCGGCATATGCGATCCGACGGGAAGGATATTCGGGTTGATGCCTCATCCTGAGCGGTTCCTATGGAGGTATAATCACCCCCGCTGGACGAGGGAGGAGCTCCCCGAGGAGGGAGATGGGTTAGCGATATTCAAAAACGCCGTGCGGTATTGTATGTAGAGGTGGGAGATGGATGTTATCTGTCTGGGTATATTTGTCGCCGATGTGCTGGCCAAACCGATAACGAAGATACCCGATCGGGGCAAGCTCGAGCTTTTCGACGAGATGGAACTTCACACCGGAGGCTGTGCCAACAACACCGCTATAGGTTTGGCGAGGCTCGGGATATCCGCCGGGGCGATGGGCAAGGTGGGCGAGGATGGATTCGGCGATTTCGTCATCAATAACCTCCGGAAAAACGGCGTCGATACCCGGGGGATAAGGAGAACACGTGAGGCCAATACGTCGCTCACCTTCGTCATGATAGCGCCCGATGGCGAGCGTTCCTTCCTCCACTATGTAGGCGCCAATGGCACGATCAAACCTGAGGACATTGACTTCGATCTGATAGGCGAAAGCAAGATACTTCACATCGGCGGTTTCTTCCTGATGCCCGGTTTTGACGGCGAGCCGACGGTCGAAGTCCTTAAAAAGGCCAAGGAGATGGGGGTGACCATCTCTTTGGATACGGCTTGGGATTCCAGGGGCAACTGGATGAAGCTGCTCGAACCCTGTCTGCCGTACGTGGATATCTTTCTACCGTCGATCGAAGAGGCTAAGATGCTGAGCGGCAGGGAGGACCCGGAGGAGATCAGCCGGTTCTTCCTGGATTATGGGATCGAGATCGTCGGACTGAAGATGGGAGAGGGGGGAAGCTACGTCAGGACGAGAGACGAGGCCGTGCGCGAGCCGGCCTATAAGGTGAAGGTGGTCGACGCCACGGGCGCCGGCGATGCCTTCGTCGCTGGATTCCTAGCTGGGTATACCATGGGATGGGATCTACATCGATGTGTCAGACTGGCCAACGCCACCGGCGCGGCCTGCGTTACCGCAATAGGAACCACGGCCGGGATCAAGGATCTGGATCAGGTGCTGTCGATAATCCCCGGCTCCTAAGTGAAAAGATAGACATTGACATTGGTCTTCAGACATGGTAAATTTAGGATTAATTCGCCGAAAGGCTTTTCACGGGAGGCTTTGAGGTGAAGGCTAAGATATCAATCGGATATGATCTGGGAGGCACGAGCTGCGGAATAGGCCTCTTCGATATCGAAAGTGGGGAGTTGAAGGCCTCTGATGTACACAAGGTCGATTCCACCCTTCCTGGCAGGGAGATCTTCAACGGGATATGTGAGGCTACTGAGAGGCTGTTGGAGGAAAACGACTTAGGTAAGGAAGATGTTGGGAGCGTATGCTTCGCCACCGCCGGCACATTAGGTCCCAAAGGTGCGAAGGATCCGTCCGAGATCGAACATATCCTGATAAGCCCGAACATCCCCGGAATGAACAGATTCCCGCTCAAGGGGGAATATCTGAAGAGATTTCCCGGCGTGTTGTTCCTGATGGAGAACGACGCCAACGCTGCCGGATGGGCGGAATGGTTCTACGGAATCGGCAGAGAGGAAGGGGTCAGGACGCTTGTGGGCTTCACGTTGGGCACGGGGCTGGGAGGATATATCATAGTGGACGGCAACATGATTCGACCTGCGGAGCTGGGACACGTGGTCGTGAATACCGATCCTTCAGCCTTCCAATGTGGCTGCGGCGCGAGGGGATGTGCTGAAGCTTACGTCTCCATAGGCGGCATGAAGAGGATAGCCAGACAGATTATGATGGAAAACCCTGACTCCAAGCTATGGGAGATACCGCCCGAGGATCTGGACCCGCTGCCGATAGCGAATCTAGCGCGCGAGGGCGATCACGGCGCTCTGCTTGTCTACGCGAAGGTGGGATATTACCTGGGCAAGCTGATATGGAACCTCAAGAGGGTTTGCGAGCCGGATGCCGTGGTATTTTCAGGCAACATATCCAGATCTCTGGATCTGATGTTGCCGGCGATGAAGGCGGTTTTGAGCGAGGACACGCTCATCGAAAGTCAGCCCATAATCAGGGCGACCGAGCTGGGCCCCGATAAAGCCGGAATAATGGGTGCCGGAGGTCTAGCGATCATGTACTACAAACAGTCCCTTTGAAAAACTTGACACAGATGCCAACAAGTGGTATCTTAAATTGAGTTCAAAGGGGCCTGATAAATTAATAGGGTGAGGCAGGGCACGGCCCGAAATGAAAAATCCTCAAGGAGGAAACGTAATGAAGAAGGCACAAAGGTCACTGCTTAACCTATTACTGGTCATCACGGTCCTTACAGGAGGGATGCTCCTCTTAAACGGATGCGTCCCCCTAGGACCGCAGGAACCGTTGATGCCTGTTGTCGAGGGAGATGCCAAGTTCTCCGACAGGTTTGAGCTTGAGGAACAACCGATGTTCTACTACGACCTGTTCGGAAGGGCACTGCTGGAAGGCAGTGAGGTATGGCAGTACATGGAGAAGAAGGAGTTCGATCAGAAGGGCAACCTCTCCGCGGCATGGGATGGTCAGCTGGAGACCGACCGTTACGGCGCCCAGCTTGATCACACCATTCTCACCGAGGACTCCTACAGAGGCAGACATACCGAGTTCGCCATCGGCGATGCTATAAGGCTTAAACCTGAGACCCTCTTCGCCTGTCCCTACATCGTCCGTAAAACCGAATTCGACGGGTTCAGATGGGACGTTTCCTTCTCGCGCGAGAGACATATGTTCACCTTCCTTAACTCCCGTATCTCCAATCCGATCAGATTGCCCAGGGTCATCGTCGGGAACCAGGCTCTGGGACAGAGCTTGGGACGTCGAACCGGCACGGCTGAGGGAGATGGTGCGGCGACCTGGGTGGAGAGCGCCCATCTCATGGGGATCCGCGCTCAGGGGATGTTAGGCGACATATTCAGAGTCGGGTTTACTATGATCGATATCAGCCGTAGACATCCTCAGCGCAACGATAACCCCTTCCTCGGCAGCGTCCCGAACACACCGCCCTATAAGATCGTCATCACCTTCCGAGATGACTCGCCGGAGGATGAAAGGGCGGGAGCTGCCTTCGGCGGCATGAAGGTCTATATCACCGAGCAGAAACGGGATGAGCAGGGCAACCTCCTGCCGGAGGAGAAGAAGCCGCCCATAGTGGTCAATTACGACGAGGTTGAGCCCACTGTCCTGCCCGACGGCACCCCCGATCCGGATAGCACCGGCGGCGAACAGATCGGCGCCTTCACCGTAGCAAACGGTTTCGACTCCTTCCAGTATACCCTGGATCTGGAATCGCTCGTCGATGAAGGGGTCATCGAGGATATCAGAACGGTCAAATCGATCGAGTTCGAGATGACCCTCGCCGGCGATTACTACATCGAGATCGTCGGATACAGCCATGATAACGAGGGAGATGAGACCGGACCGTGGATGCTGATGGACGAGTTCGGAAGGATCATCATGCCGTTCAGGGATGTCATCGAAGCTGAGGGCAACGTGGGTCAGGAAGGTGATTTCATCGCCTCCCCCGAGAAACGGGCTGCCATCGAGAACGATCCCAATAAGTGGAACAAGAAGGTGGTTCGCTACAAATACGGCGCGGCCAGAGGTGCGATGCTGTACGGCGTGGATCTGGAGGGGACGATACCGAAGATCAATCTCTACGTCAATGCTCAGTACTCCATAAACGCCAAGTTCAAACAGTACCCGACCATCTCCAAGGACAACATAGATTTCGGTCTGCTGGAGACCTATGACCCGAACGATCCCAACGCCAAACCGCCCTTCTCGGTGTGCGATGGCGAGAGGTTTGAGGCCAAACTGGGTGGCAAGGACAACGACTCCTATGAGAAGGCCTGGTTCATCCACCTCAAGGGCAGGTTCTCCGAGAAGATACTCGCTGAGGCATCCTTCTACCACATAGATCCCGGATACACCACCACCTACTACGGCCTCGGCGCCAATACGGATCGAGATGAGACGTATCGGCTCCCGAGAACGGGCGAAGCCCAAGGTGAGACCGCACCGCCGATCGATGAGGGCAACTACTGGCTGATAGAGGATGACGACGATAACGACGACTGGCCGGACTCGGAGGACTTCGACGGCGTTCTGCCTCAGGCGGATGACCGTGACCAGAACGGAATTCTGGACTATCAGGAGGACTTCCTCCTGTTTGAGGCTGATCCGCCGATATTCTCCGATATCGTCGACATCAACCACAACAGGGTCGTCGATACCTTGGAGGATGATTACGAGCCAGACTATCCGTACAGCATCGACAGGAAGGGATATCATATCATCGTCAACTATGACGTGCTGGAGAACCTCACCCTTAAACTCGGATGGCTTAACGAGAAGCAGGTCTCTTCCGCCAGGCAGAACAACACAAAGTACTTCCACATCATCTATCAGCGTGATATCCCCGATTTCGGCACCATCCGTTTCCAGAACCGGTTCGAGCGCATCCACGACAGCATACCTGATTACGCTGTGACCTTGTACATAGGAGCCCTTGAGGCCACGGAGACGATGGACGCACTGGACTTCTATAACGCCCGCGTCAACACCACCACCCTGCAGTTCATGTATACAGCTATCCCGAATCTAACTCTTGAGACCAAATACCTCCTTGTCCTGCAGAAGCAGTATGAGCCCAGCGATGCAGAGGCAATTAAGCTGGATGACGATCCGACGGATGAGATAGACACGAGGGTCGACTTCAGATATCCGGAGCAACAGGTGGAGGCGAGCGGCGGCCTGAAGGAGTATCCCTTCTATCCCGATCCGAACTTGATCTTCAACAGAGCGAACTGGAAGGATAGAAGATATCCCGAGAGAAGCATCCGCCAGAACACCTGGATATTCAAGACCAAGTACGAGATACCGCTCGGCGGTCTGCCTCTTATCGGGAAGCTCGGCGAGGACCTGACGCTGACGCCGATGTTTAAGTACATCTATATCCATAACTGGGACAGGAAGCCGGAGGAGATGTATCAGCCTGAGGAGGGTGGTCCCATCTACGCTCTCAACTACAAGTTCTACGGGCCGACACATCCGATGACGGACGAGTATCTGAGGTTTAACCAGAACTCACGTGAGATCGTCGAGCTCATCAGGTTGGATTATCAGTTCACCCAGCGGATGAGCATACTGGGCGGTTTCCAGTTCCGTAGGTTCATCAACAAGGATAAGTATTTCGAGAACTACCTCGATATATTCCGTAAGGCCCAGGGCGAAAACCTCAGGGTCTCCGACTTCTACAGGCCGACCGTTAAGACAAGGATCCTTGAGATCCAGGCGATAAACAGGGGCGAGTGGCTTGGGTTTAACGTGGTCGTGCTTTTGGGGTTCAGACACAGAACCGATCTGAAGACCCATGTCTCCGCTGACACCTGGTTCGTCAGGGCTCTGATGGGATTCTGATCCATCTGTGTGGGGCGCATAACTCAACGTCGTTATGCGCCCCTCGGTTAGGCCGAAACTTTCCCTCCGTTTCGGTGTTATACTTTGATGGAATAGCTATAAAATCCTAACAAGGAGGAAAGAATGAAGAGATACACCTGGATGTTCATCGTTCTTCTCGTCTCCCTCCCGATCGCCTTCGTCATCGCCCAGGAGGCCGGACAGGAAGCCGCGGCCCCGGCTGGCGAAACCACGGCGACCGAGGGGACGACTGAAGAGACGGCGACGAAGGCAGAGGTCACCTCCGCACAGACGGGAACCATAAAGGGTTCTGTCTTTGATACCTCCCCTCAGCGTAAACCCATCGCCGGCGCTACCATAAGGTATACAGGTCCCGGCGGCAAAACGGGGGAGGTTACATCGGACGACGCCGGAAACTACGAGATCCCCGGATTACCGCCCGGAACCTACATCCTTAATGCTTGGCATAGGAGGTACGCCGAGAGGAAGAACCTGTCGGTCATAGTCACCCCCGGCGGCGAAGCGATGTTCGACATCAAGATGCGAGAGAAGGATACGCCTGTGACCTATTTCAAGAAGATGGGTATAACGGCATATCCTTTGGCCCTCTGCTCGATCCTGATGCTCACCTACATAATCGAACGTATCTACGCCTTCTATAAGGCCAGGTCGAGGATCAGCACCGAGCAGTTCATCTCCCAGATCACCGAGGCGCTGCGCAACGACAACATCATGGAGGCCGTCTCCATATGCGAGGAGGCCGGTGGACCTCTGGCGAACGTGCTGAAGGCGGGACTTTTGAGATACAGCCAGGCGATGATCGAGGACAGGGAGATCACAAAGGAGGAGATCCAGGAGGCCATCGAGGAGGCCGGTCTGCTGGAGATACCTCAGTTGGAGAGGAATCTGGCCGTCCTGGGAACGATAGCGGTCATCGCTCCCCTGTTGGGGCTTCTGGGAACCGTTACCGGTATGATCAAGTCCTTCACCACCATAGCCTTGGAAGGAACCGGTGACCCGCAACAGTTGGCGGGCGGTATCTCCGAGGCCCTGCTTACAACCGCCACCGGTCTGACGATCGCCATCCCGACAATGGTGGCCTACAACTACTTCGATGCACGAGTCAGCCGTTTCGTGCTGGAGATACAGCAGGTTTCGACGGAGATAATCAACTCGCTGCTTCTCGGCAGAGGCGGCGGATCGGCATCAGCGGAGGCATAAGGGAGGATCTCCTCCCGCTCCTCCGCCAGGAGGTGATGATAAAGTGCGAAGGACTGAGCAACAGGCTATGAGGGGAGGCAGGCGCAGAAGAGCTCCCACTTTGAACATGGCCCCGCTGATCGACTGTGTGTTCCTCCTGTTGATCTTCTTCATGGTTTCTACGACCTTCGCCCCGATGCCGGGAATACGCGTTAAGCTTCCTCCCCCGGGAAGACCGTCCAGCAGTAAGCCTAAAGGACTCGTCCTGCGCATCGCGGACCCCGAACCCGGCAATCCATACGGTTTGATGATCCTCAACGATCAGGTCGTCGATATGCCCACTTTGTTCTCCAAGTTCATCGAGGCACCGCCGACCATGAAGAAGATGCTAATCATTCAGTCTGGAAGACAGGTTCTGCATCAGCAGATCGTTGAGGTGATGGATCTGGCAAAGCGAGCCGGCATAGACAAGATCGGGTTCGCGATGGTCGCAAGAGGGCCATAGGAGAGATAGCCATGAGGGGAATGTTTCAGCAATTCCAAGAGAGAAAAAGAGAAGAGATCGAGCTCCCGATGGCCCCGCTGATCGACTGCGTGTTCCTTCTGTTGATCTTCTTCATGGTCGCCACGATCATGAGGGTTAATCCTCCTTTCTCCGTTGATCTGCCAAGGTCACAGATGAAGGAGGAGTTCCCTCGAAAGAAGTTCAACCTGTTCATCGGGCCGCAGGGTCAGATAGCGCTGGATGACATGCAGCTCAACGATCTGGATGACCTGGACAGGCTCCTCTCACAGAAGGCACAGTACATTCAGACCCTCATCATAAAGGCCGATAAAGCTGCCCATCACGGTGTGGTCATCGACGTTATGGAAAGAGCTAAGCAGAGAGGGATAGAGTCGATAGCGATCGCCGTTAAAGAGGAAGGTCAGCAGTAG
>CAZHVH010000048.1:0-2460 GCA_964535855.1 uncultured bacterium | reverse complement strand
TCTCGCGCTCGTGGAACTCCATCAGCTTCTGTCCGATGGCGTTTATGTAGGTTACGGTTCTCTCATCCCTGTGGAGCACCTTAACCTCGAAGGGAGGAACCATGCCGAAGTTTATCCCCGAGTCGGCTCTTGGATCGCATTCGGCGAACTCGGGAGGATAATCCCCCTCCATTCCCTCCCCCTTCCATCTTCGCACCGTTTGGGGCCAGGGTCCCCACTCCCAGAGAGGGACCCTGTCAACCGGTTCGAAGTGCATCAGCCTTTGAAATCTCTCCCTATGCGTCACAGCTCCACTACCTCCCCCGTCATGGCCGATCTATTAGCCGCCAGGGTCACGGCGAGGGATTTCACGGCGTCCTCAAGCGGAGACCTTATCAGATCGGTTTTCCCATCCTCAACGGCCCTGACGAAAGCGGCGTTGAGCTGATAGGTCGGCTCAACTTTGGCCTCGATCCTCTCCCTGACCACCTCTTTGCCGACCCTCTCGAACCTCTCCATGGTATTGCCCCTAATCCTTATCAGGAGCTCATCGGCGATCAGATCTATGCCGGTGTTATAGGGGATTCCGGGGAAGAGCGCGTAGGTGGCCGAAAACGATCCCGGCGCTCCGTTCTTGAATCGCATCGTCACCGAGTAGACATCCCAGTTGTTGAACCCCTCCTGTCCGGCCCTCGTCTGTAGCGAGTAGACGGCGTAGACCGCCCCGATATCACCTCCGAACATCCTGAAGAGATCTATCAGGTGTGTGGCCTGTTCCACGATCTGTCCTCCCGCCAGATCCCTGTCCTGTATCCATTTGACCAGCGGTGCCGTCCAGTAATAATAGCCGACCGCCATTCCAAAGGGCCTTTTCTCAAGCATCCTGAGGACCTCATCGCAGATGTCCAGGTATCTGAGCTGATATCCGACGGAGCAGATCACCCCGTTTTCCCTGACCGCCCTGAGCATCCTGCCGGCATCTTCCATACTGAGCGCTATCGGCTTTTCGACCAGTATATGGCACCCCTTCCCGGCGGCGTATTCGACCTGTTCGGCATGAACGAGGGGGGGCGAACAGATATGGACGGCGTCAAGCTCCTCCCGATCCAGCATCTCGCGGTAATCGGTATAAGGGGTGGCATTGAACCTTCGCGCCACCTCTTCGGCTCTTTCCCTTTGGATATCGCATATAGCGACGATCTGAGCCGATTCTATCTTCGACAGCGCCCCCATATGTCCCTGGGCGCGTCTGCCAGCGCCTATGAAACCTATTCTCATCCTGATACCTCCTCTTCAATCGCCGCTTTTTGAGAGTTGATCTCCCGAATCTTAACCGGATCGAATTTCGGCCTGCGGTCATAGGTATGTAGGCCGTTAACCTCCTGCTCTATATCGTAAAGTTGGGTGTAACAGAAGCCGCACATCCGGGGATGTTTGAGGAGCGTCTCGGTAAGCCTGCGGTATCGATCCAGGAATTCCTCCTCACTTTCGGGACGATCTCCATAGCCCCATCCCTTCTCGTCCTTCTGCTCCGGATTCCACCACGTTCCTCCATATTCGCTGACCCAGTAGGGTTGTCCTCGATATGGTGCGTCCCGATCCGGCCTATTACGCCACGCCTCGCCGCCTTCGGCTAAGGGCTTGAACCTCGCTGCGAAGCTCTCCGGATTCTGATCGTAACAGTGAACGTCGTAAAGATCGGTTTCAACATGTGTGTAACCGCTCGTGTCTATCACGAGACGGGTTGGGTCAACCTGTTTTGTCACCCGATAGATCGTCCTTATGAACTCCGGATTTTGATCCGCAGGCGTTTCATTAAACGGACACCAGCCTATGATAGCTGGATGGTTCATGTCCCTCTCCAAAACGGTCAGCCACTCGACGAGGAATCTCTCCAACGATGCGGGATTGGTGTGATCCAGTCCCCAGTTGGGGAACTCGCCCCAGACCATATATCCCAATCTATCGGCCCAGTACAGAAATCTTCGTTCGAATACCTTCTCGTGAAGCCTCGCCCCGTTGAATCCCATCGCCAGCGATAATTCGATATCCCGTTTAAGCGCCTCGTCCGAAGGGGCCGTGTAGATTCCATCCGGATAAAACCCCTGATCCAGAACCAGACGCATGAAAACGGGTTTGCCGTTGATGGTGACGGCCGGACCTCTGATGCCTATGGATCTAATTCCGAAGTAGCTTCTCACCTCATCTATCACCTCTCCGTTCTTCTCGAGGGTGAAGATCACATCGTAGAGAAACGGATCTTCGGGAGACCACGGCCTGATTTCGGGTGGGGAGATGGTCAGGGAAGCCCTGTATCCGGGGCAATTTGTCAGCGTTTCCAACACCTTATCGCCGTCCATGAAGATCTTAGCGACGAGGGCCATGTCGGTCTCATATCCGTCAAGCTCAACGTTCACGAACAGACAGCCCTCTTCCAAGCTCGGTATCATCCGCAGGCGAGAGATATAAGTGCGAGGCACA
>CAZHVH010000047.1:0-14447 GCA_964535855.1 uncultured bacterium | reverse complement strand
CTCCGGAGAGAACTCCAACGCCACAAAACCTCAGGAAATCTCGTCTTGTCACCATGCTTTCCTCCTTGTCTAGTAGGACGTTGAACTTCCATATGCTTCTATCTCTATGAGGCGGATAACTCCGTAATGGCACCACACGCCATATCTACCCCATATCTTCTGGCTATCGTTGGTATCATAAATAAGAAGCTTTATGGCGTCCGTCACCACAGGGGTAAACCGCAGGATGATTATCCCCTCCTTATTGTTCCGGACCTTGCCGGAGCTAACAGGGACCCACCTCTCCTCCGATCCGTCCTTTAACCGGTATTCAACTGCAAGATCCCTGACACCGAAATCCCGAGCCGGATATTGGGGGCTGTCAAGGGTGTGGACGATTACCCTGTTGAGACGAAACCTCCTCGGGAATTCGATGATCAGTCCGGCCACAGGTGATGAGATGAGACGCGAGGAGTCCTGATAATTCGGGGCATTGAGAGGGATGTACTTGCTGAAATAAGCCTCCCAGCCCTCGCCCTTATCCCAATCGAGTGAGGATCTGTTTCCGTTGATTAGGTTCTCCACAGGCCGATTCGATACCATCTTACATTCCCAATAAGGAGGAAAACTACTGGGCTGATATTGGATTGTAGTTCCGTTTTCGGCCAAGGCGAGGTTCCTCAAACTGCTCGACCTTAGTTTAGGCGTGATATCTACTTTACATCCTCCAAGCAGGAGGATCAGGATCGGCATAAGCTTTTTCATTCTCTCCCAGTGACTGAGCCAGATCGGATAGAAAGCCTATAAACCCCTCCATCTCCTCTCGTATCTGAGGGTAAATTCTCTTGATTCTGAAGATATGAACTCTGACCTTATCCCAGTTTAAGGGCACCCCATAGGCGTGTCGGAAGAAGTGACGGAACTTCCGCAGTTCATCAAGCTCATTAAGCATCTCAGAGGAGATAACCGCAGGTCGAACGCCTTCGACGTCCATCGCCATGCTTCTGATAAGCCTTCTATGAGAATTTGGCCCTTTCGGGTAACCCGCGTTGATCTCATCAGATATACGTTGGAACATAGACTCCAAACATGTGTAGAAATCGTGGATCAGAGAGGCATATCCGCGGACCTCTATCGAGCTCAATTTCCGATCCGGCGTGTCAGGGGCCTGTGATATCTCGTTCGCTATCCCATCCAGCGACCTGAGATCATACCGTATCTCGCTGATCAGCGTCTTAATCGCCGTTTCCCTCAACATCCAGTTCCACCCCTTCTCTCTCGATACGGCGCCTTAAAGTGGGCGGGGCATCCTCCAAAGCCACGAGATCAACGAGGAACTCCACCTCTTCTTCCACGGCAGCCCACGCTTTGAAGAAAAGCTCCGGCTTCAAGCCTGAGACGGCTATATCGATGTCTGAGGTGAGGCGGAACCTGTCCGGGTCCGTACAGGTCCCGAAGAGGTAGACCTTTTGAGCTCCGAACTCCCTCTTAAGTCGGAGGGCGATCCTCCTCGCCGCCTCCAGCGCCTTAAGGTATCTTCCCCTCCTTCTCCTCTCCTCCTCGTCCAATCTCCTCTTCCAGCCTTCAATATAGGAGGAATAATCCTTTGGCCCGTGTACCCTCAATGACAACAAATGACAATAAGTGACAACAAATGACATCCTAGATATACCCCTCCTTTTCATACTGCCTGAGCTTGTAGTGGAGGGCCCGTACGCTTATGCCCAATATGTTGGCTGCCTTCTCGCGGTGGCCGTTGACGTAGGCAAGGGTGGAAAGGATGAGCTCGCGCTCGGCTTCCCTGATCTTGGTTCCGATCCGAATGTTGATGGTTTTTTCGCTCTTGTAACGTCCTATCTCCAGGGGCAGGTCTTCGGGCTCGATCACCTTCGACCGACAGGTCAGAGCCAGTCTCTCCATCAGGTTTCTCAGCTCCCTCACGTTCCCGGGCCATGAATATGAGCAGAGCATCTCCATCGCCTCCCGGGATATCCTCATCGGCTGGCGACCGTGTTCCCTGCAGAACTCCTCCAGAAAGCTGACCGCCATGACGGGTATATCCTCCACCCTTTCGCGAAGCGGCGGAAGGGTTATTGGCACGACGTTCAACCGGTGGAAGAGATCCTCCCTGAACCTGCCCTCCTTGACCGCCTCCCTGAGATCCCTGTTCGTGGCGGCTATGAAGCGCACGTCGACCTTGACCGGCCTGTTCCCGCCGATCCTGAAAAGCTCCCTCTGATCGAGCACGCGCAGCAGATCCACCTGGGTTTTTAGCGACATCTCACCGATCTCATCCAGGAAGAGCGTCCCGCCGTCCGCCAGCTCGATCTTGCCTATCCTCTGTTGATAGGCGCCGGTAAACGCCCCTCTCTCATGTCCGAACAGCTCCGACTCAAGCAGTGTTTCTGGTATGGCCCCGCAATTGATGGATATGAAGGGTTTATCCCTGCGCTTGCTTCTGTTGTGGATCGCCCTCGCCACCAGCTCCTTCCCCGTGCCGGTCTCGCCCTGTATCAGCACGGTGGCGTTGGTGGGAGCGATCTTGTTTATCAGCTCGAAGATCTCCTTCATCTTGGGGTTGGTGCCGATCATGGATTCGAACCTGTCCTCCTGTTTCAAGAGCTCGCGCAGACGCCTGTTCTCGACGACCATACTATGGATTTGAAGGGCGTTTGCAACCATGGCCCTCAGCTCCGCCAGCTTTATCGGCTTTGTGATGTAGTTGTAGGCTCCCGAACGCATCGCATCTACGGCATCCTCGATGCTGCCGTAGGCGGTGATAATGATGACGATCAGGTCGGGATCGATCTCCTTCGCCCTTTTGAGCAGATCTAGGCCCGAGATCCCCGGCATCCGGACATCGCTTATCAGGAGATCGAAATAATCCCCCTCGATCTTCCTCAGTGCTGCCTCGCCGTTAGGGGCCACCTCGACCTCATGGCCGTCCTTCTGAAGGGCCCTGGCCATGCCCTGGCGTATCCCCTCTTCGTCCTCAGCTATCAGTATCCTGGCCACCATTTCCCTCACCTCTGACGGGGAGGATCACTGTGAAAGTGGTCCCGAGTCCGATCCGGCTTTCAAGATCAATATCGCCGCCGTGATCCTTTATGATCTTAAGGGCTATGGGCAAACCCATTCCTGTCCCATCCTCCTTTGTCGTGTAATAGAACTCGAACACCCTATCCTGCTCCTCCGGGTGCATGCCGACTCCGGTATCCGAGATGGAGGCTTTGATGAGGTTGCGTGATTCATCCCACCAGGTGGTCACTGTGAGCCTACCACCCTGGGGCATCGCTTCGATGGCGTTTATGATGAGATTGAGAAAGGCCTGTTGGAGCTGAGCCATATCGCCGAGCGTAGGCGGTATCCGGTCGAACCGTTTGATGATCTCTATTCCCTGATCCCTCGCTTCGATCTTGACCAAATTCAACACCCTGTCCAACACGTCGTTTAGATCGAGCGTCTCGAGCCTCATGGAGGGCGGTTTGACGAAGCGGGATAGGTTCTTGACCAGATCCTCCAGCCGTTTGATCTCCCCGGCGATTACCTTGAGATACTCCCTTATCTCCTCCTCGTTTTCCAACTTCTCGTCATACAGGGTTTCCTCAAGCAATTCTAGGTTTATACTTATGCCGCTCAGCGGATTTTTGATCTCATGTGCTAGGCTGGCGGTTATTCTGCCGAGAGCCGCCAAAGTATCGGCACGTCTGATCCTGCTCTGAAGCAGTTTCATCTCCGATAGATCCTTAATCAGCAGTATAGCGCCCACCGCCTGACCCTCTGAATCCCTCAATACGGCGGTGTTAAGCTGGAGTGTGAGCCGTCTGCCGGAGGGCGTGACGCATTCGATCTCCTTGTCCTCCACAGTCCGCTCCTTCTCCAGCACCTCGGATATCAAACTCTTGAGCACCGGCTTATCTTCGAGAAGTTTAGCGTAATCTGTCCCCACCGCAGCGCTCTCATCCAGCTCCAGTATCTCGAAGGCAGCCCTGTTGATGAGCTTGACCCTTCCGTCAAGTCCCACTGTGATGACCCCACGGGTGATGCTGTGAAGAATGTAATCGTTGTATAGCTTCAGCTCCAGGAGCTTCCTATACCTGACCCTGAGCGTAAAGGCGAGGATAAATCCCACATAGGCGCAGAACGCCGCTATCCCCGACGTTATCAAGGATGGCGGACGTCCCGTGCTTAGATGAAGGATCAGGACCGCCGCCAGGGCCACCGCCAGGGACAGAACTGTCAGCTGGCCTTTCGTCCTGAGGATATGGCGTCTGCGCATTCCTCCATCACCCCTCCACCATCTCTCTCAGATACTTTATGCTCTCGCGAGCTATGAACTGGGGTGAGGGATCGAACTCGAAGACCTCGACGGAGAGATATCCCTCATATCCGACCTCCTTAAGGGCGGCGACGATGGGTTTATAGTCCACCACTCCAGAGCCCGGATACCGTCGGTTTTTATCGTTAGCGTGGAAGTGGGCCAGATGTCGGGCGTGTTTTCTGATCTCGGCGGGGATATCCAGCTCCTCCGTCGACATCGAATACACGTCCAGGATGAGCCTGAAGCCCGGACTGTCGATCTCCTCGACCATCTTCGCCGCCTCGTCGGGCAGATTGATGAAGTTGGTCTGTCCCCTGTGTAGCGGCTCCATGCAGATGATGACCCCTCTCTCGCAGGCCAGCTCAGCACATTCGGCGAACGTCTCCCTAGCATATCGCCACGCCTGATCGAATGAGAGAGGCTCGAGCACGTCCCTCTGCTTGGGCGAGCCGAAGACCATCACCCTGCCGCCCACATCGGCACAGAGCCTTACGAGCTCCTTTAGATACTCTTTCGTCCTCTCCCTTACCTCCCTTTGAGGATGATTGATGTGCAACCCTTTGGGTGTGACCAGGAGCCAGTGCAGCCCGACCACCTCCACGCCGGCCTTCTCGGCCGCTGAACGTATCCTGTCCCTCTCCGTCTTGGGAAGGTCGAAGGCCGACTCGCAAAAGGTGAAGGGGGCCAGTTCCACCCCGTGATATCCCAGCTCTGCGGCGAATTTGAAGACATCCTCGAGCTTCCATCCCTCGAACATCTCGTTGCAGATCGAGTATTTCACCTTAAAACCTCCACGAGGTTTTATGATCATAACAAATTATATCACAGATCCGCCTTACAATCCATCGCTGGGTAAAACGAATGCCTAGCCCCTACTTGACAGCCGGCAGGGTGCATGTTAAAATTGCTCATGCCATATCAAAGTCCTTCCCAACACGGCTTTCCCATCGAGGGGAGAAAACGACGGCGAGGACTCATGGGCGATCGACCAGGTGATAACCTTGACGTTTAAGGGGATGATCCGGTTAATGCTTCGCCCCTTATATCGCCTTATCTTCATCCGGCTGTTCAAGGTGTGGGAGAGGATGGGGTTCCATATCACGCTGAATCATTTCTACCAGCCGATCCCCGATACGAGATCGCTAAAAGACGATTTGTGGTCGCGCCGCTCCGAGCTCGTCGGCGTCCAGATGAACGAGCAGACTCAGATCCATCTTCTTGAAGAATTTTTGAGCTTCAAAGGGGAATATGATCTCCTTCCCAGTCATCCGAACTTCGGACCTGTGGACACCGAGGTGTTGTATTGCATGGTCCGATATTTCAAGCCTCAAAGGATAATCGAGATCGGATCGGGTCATTCGACCCGTATATCCGCCCAGGCGATACTGAAAAATGAGGAGGAAGGGTATGAATGCGAGCTGATCGCCATCGATCCCTATCCGGACGAAACCCTAAGGCGCGGGTTCCCCGGCCTTTCCAAGCTGATACCTGCTAAGGTTGAGGAGATCGATCTTTCCGAGTTCGGCAGGCTGAAGGAGAGTGACATACTGTTTATCGACTCAAGCCACGTTTTGAGAATAGGCGGTGACGTCCAGTACGAGTATCTCGAGATATTGCCGAGACTTACAAAAGGGGTCATCGTGCATCTGCACGATATATTCCTTCCGATGGAGTATCCCAGGGACTGGGTGCTGGAGATGTATCGGTTCTGGAATGAGCAGTATCTGCTGCAGGCCTTCCTGGCCTTTAACGACGCCTTTGAGGTGTTATGGGCGGGAAGCTACATGCATTTAAACCATCCGGAGAAACTGGAGAGGGCCTTTAGTTCGTATGATGTAAAAAGGATCTGGCCCAGCAGCTTCTGGATGAGGAGGAAGCCATGAGACGTCTTGGAGGAACGATCCTCGTTCTGCTTTCGATTTATCTAGCATTTCATCCCATGACGGGCGATGCGAAGGTGGTGGACAGGATTATCGCCATAGTGAACGATGATGTAATAACGCTCGGTGATCTGAATAAGCTGGTAATCGACCGAGCGCGAGAGCTAGAGGCAACCTACAACCTCTCACCCAAGGAGGCCAGGGAGAAAGCTGAAAGCGAACGACAGGATCTGCTACAACAGATGATAGATCAATTGATCCTCGTCTATGAAGCCAGACGACAGGGGATAACGGTCACTGAGCCGGAGATCCAGGAATACCTCAACGCCATTAAATCTCAGGCAGGCATCACATCTGAGAAGGAGTTCGTCAAGGAGCTGCAGAAGCAGGGTTATACCCTTAGGGAGTACAGGGATGAGGTTCGCAAGAGGATCATGGCAGATAAGCTCCTCACTCAGGAATTGGCCGGTAAGACGGAGGTCTCGGATGACGAGGTGGAGAGGTTTTACCAGGAGCATAAGGATCAGATCAAATCGGCCTCCGAGGAAAAGATACACCTGAGACATATATTCATCAAACTTCCCTTCTCGGATAATGAGAGGCGAAAGGCATTTGAGAGGGCAACTGAGGCGTATAAAAAGCTCGGTTCAGGGGAGAAATTCGAAACCGTCGCCCGGAATTACTCCGACTCGAAGCAGATCAGGTTGGGTCTGTTCAAGGTACAGGAGCTCCAAATGCTCAATCCGGACATCTACTCAGCGGCGCTGAAGCTCAAACCGGGGGAGTATTCCAAACCGATTGAGAGCCCAACCGGCTACCACATAATCAGGCTCGATTCCAGATCGGGCGATGAGCTGGAGATCAGTGATATATTCATCGCCTATAAGCTTTCACCACGACAACAGGAATCGATAAATCGAAAGATCGAGGAGATAATCCACAGGATCAGATCAGGCGAGGATTTCGGTGAGCTGGCCAAGAGATTTTCAGATGACGAGACGACTAGGGAGAAAGGGGGCGATCTCGGTGTGAAATCCCCGGATGAGCTGGATCCTCTCATCAGAGGAAAGGTGGAGAAGCTCAAACCGGGCGAAATTTCAGATCCGATCTGGACCCCATTCGGCGTGCATATCTTCAAAGTCGAATCCCGGATCACCGGAATGCTCTCAGATTACGAGCGCGAACAGATAAGGAACTTTCTCAAGGAGAGGAAATTCCAGGAGGAGAAAAGAAAGTTCATAGATAGGCTTAAAAAAAGGATGTTCGTCCGGGTGATGCCCGACTTGCCCTCAGGTTGACCGCTTGGATATAATATGGCGCTCATATTATCGCTGAGTGTAGTGGTATGCGAAAACAGGTTAAGGTTTAGGTTGAGGTTAAGATGGTCGAGAGTCAAGGGTCTAGGGTCGAGGGTCTTATTTTTCGTCCCTTGTCTCTTGTCCCTCGACCCTTGTCCCTTGACCCTTCGTGAAAGGGCGTTGATTGCTACCGTACGGGCGAAAAATCTTTCGCCCCTACTCAAGGGAAATAAGAGCGAGGGATAGTTAACAATTCAGCCGCTGAAAATGGCGATCAAGGCAGAATTGGATGTGGTTATGGACCGATGTATGATGGTTGAACATATGGCTTTGAGGAAGGGGTAATGCGAAGGAGAATCTGGCTCTGGCTGGCTTTTCCGTTCTTGATCTGTCAACCTCTATACGCCGATTTCAAGGTGGTGGAGGAAACGGAGGATAAACTGATCCTTCGCTTTGATCTGGATGATTCCCCAGATCCTCCCTCCTCAGCGATCGTCCTGCTCGGAATTCCTCCCGGCCCTCTCCCCTCTATCTCAGTCATCGATTCAGAATCGGCGATCATCCCAAAGCCAGATGGATGGGATCGCTTCATCTGCCATGGAAGGGAGTTTACTCTCGAGCCTATCGGATTTCTGAGGTTCCAGAGAATAGCCCGGCTGAAGGTCCATCCGGCCCAAGCCATCCCAGGTGACGGTAAGGTAAGGCTTTATAGATCCATAACCTTCAGCATCTCTTTCTCCCCCGTTTCAATCCCCGGCCTTTCAGATGTACTTGAGGACTCGCCCGCCTTTGAGTCGTTCTATCGATCGCTTCTGATCAATTACGAGCAGGCTAGGAGGTGGAGATACAGGGAGAGGAGCTGGAACCAACTTAACGTTTCATCAGAGCCGCCCTCAACAGGATGGGTCAAGATCAGGCTCTCCAGGGAAGGGATCTACGTCATCACCCCGTCGGATCTGGAGAAGCTGGGTGTAAGGGTGGATGAGATCGATCCCAGAACTTTCAGGTTGATCTGCCAAGGACACGAGGAGAGCATATGGGTTGAGGGTGAAGAGGACGGCAAGTTCGACCCGCAGGACAGGGTTATCTTCTACGGCCAGGGGATCACGAGAAACAGATTCACCGATAAAAACGTCTATTGGCTCACCTGGGGAGGTAAGCCCGGCCGGAGAGCCGTTATCAAGGATGGCTCTATCAGGAATCCTTCGGCGGTGGTCGCTCAGGCCTTCAAAACGCTTGAGCATTTCGAGGAGGACGTGATCCATGATTCGCTTGAGGAGGTCACCTCTGAGCTGGCCGATCACTTCTTCTGGACGGAGTTAAACGGTAGTTCGGAGAAGGAAAGACAGAAGTTCATCCGGATCAGGCTTCCATATGCGCTCAAAAGCGATCGGAGAGCGACCTTCAGGGCGCGATTCCAGGGAGTCTCCTATAAGAATAACGCCCTCCACTCCGTCTCCGTCTTCGTAAACTCCGTGCCTATCCTTCAGGCTGAGTGGCGCAGACAGAACGAATGCATCGCCGAGTCCACCTTCGTTCAGAAATACGGGGTAAGTAACGATAACAGTGTCCTCATAGTAGCTCACGATCAGAACGACACACCTGAGAGCAAGGCCGATTTCTACTTGGACTGGATCGAAATCGAATACTGGCGTTCCTTTGAGACCGATCCCAAAGGGCTTAAGTTCTCCTCGGACATAGACCCACCCGTCACCGGCCCTGTCATATTTAAGGTCAGAGATTTTTTCACACCGGACGTCGATTTCTATCAGATATCCGATAACGGGATAGTAGCGAGGATAATCAACGCGGAGGTGATCGAGGGGGAAGGAGGAAGGTTCACGGCGATGATGGAGGATTCCGTATCGCGCCTCAACGTGTATTACGCTGTTCCCCGCGTCGGGTATATACATCCGAATGAGATCGTCCTGGATAACCCTTCTAACCTTCGAAACCCCTCCAACAGTTACGATTACGTTATCATATCTCACAGGGATTTCCTTGAGCCGATAGGGAAACTCGCCGATTTTCGAGCGAGCCAAGGACTCGATGTGTTGGTGGTGGATGTGGATGATATATACGATGAGTTCTCACATGGCATCTTCAACCCCCATGCCATAAGGAGTTTCCTCAGATATGCCTTTTTCAACTGGGCTAAACCGCCGACTTACGTCCTTCTGGTGGGCGATGCGAGCTATGACTACAAGGGAGCCGTTAAAAAGTACTACGAGAGAATGGGGATGAAGCTGGACATAGCGCCGATATTCGTTCCTACCTATCACAGCTGGGCGCCTGTGGGAGGCGAGGCAGCGATGGATCAGAAGTTCGTGGAGGTCAACGGAGATGATAGACTTCCGGATATGTTTATCGGCAGGCTGCCGGTGCAACGCCCCTCTGAGGTGGATGAGATAGTGGACAAGATCATCGAATATGAGACCGAACCGCAATCGGATTACTGGCAGAGCAGGATATTGGAGGCGGCCGATGATGATCTGACACACGCAGGGGATGATGAGTTTGAGAGAAGCAGGGAGAGGTTATTCCGAAACGTCATCCCGGTCGCATATGAGCCGGTCAAGGTCTATCTCCGTAAGATCGGCTCGCCGATGAGGGCCAACAAGATGATAATAGACGAGATAAACAAGGGCGTCATTATAGCTGAATATTCAGGACATGGTGGGAGCTGGACGTGGGCGGATGAGAACATCTTCAGGGGGGATGACATCCAGCGCCTTTCAAACAAGGGGAAGTATCCATTTCTCATCACAACCACCTGTTTGAACGGATTCTTCGACATGCCACAGAAGTTCGGGGAGAGATCACTAGGGGAGGAGTTTCTCATACAGAAGGACAGGGGAGCGATAGCCGTGCTCAGCGCATCGAGGCTCACCTTTGCCTATGCAAACTCCGCCTTCGACATGGTGCTCTTCAAATACATGTTCGAAGTTGATCCTCCCGTGCTCGGGGCCATCATCAATAGGGCTAAGGTGGAATTCATCAACACCTCCATCGAACAATGGGTTCCAGGAGCGGAACAGTATATCCTGTTCGGAGACCCTGCCCTGAGACTGAAGCTGCCCGATCTGAAGATAAAGACGGAGTTGGAGTCCTATTCCGTTGATCCCTCCTCCCAGCTTGTGATCAGGCGTAATTACGTCTATGACAAAAAGGGAGAGGTGGCGAAATGGTTCAACGCTGACATAGAGGCCACGTTGATCTATCCGAATAACCTGGACGATGACCCCAAAAACGATATTCCATCGCCCCGCAAGGTCGTCAACTGCTGGGACGGCCAGTTCGGGGATATAAGGTTCGACATATCCCCCAGGGCTATACCTGGGGAAGGGATTGTGAGGCTCAAGGCTAAGGGAAAGGGCAGCGATTATGCGATAGGAGGTGCGAGGTTTAGCATCCAGTATCCGGTGATACTGAAAGTGTGGCATGAGATCACCGATAACTCCCTCATGGTCTATGCCCGGATTCAGGATAACGCAGGGGAGAGAGGTATAAAACAGGTCGAGTGCAAGTGGTATCTCACGACCGATTACCGATCGAACATCACCAGGATGGTCCTAGGAGATAAGGAGATATACAAGACGGAGAAACCCATACCCTTACCTGAAACCGGATATTCGGTTCACTATGAGGTGACGGCCATCGATATGGACAACAGGATCGCGACCAGCTCTGAGCAGATCGTACCCGCCCCCATAGGTATCAATCTGGCGATTTCATATCACGGCGAAGCCACCTCTCCTAGGATAGGATACGAGTACTCGGAGGAGATGAGCGGCTGGACCATCTGGGCCGACTTCGAAAACAACGGCGATAAACCCATCAAGGAGCCCGTGTTGGTTTGTTTCTTCGACGGAGATCCCGATAAAAACGGAGATGGCATCGTAGATATCGATGCTAAGATATTGGGCAAAGCGGTCGTTCCGCCCGATTCCTGGCTGGAGGCTGAGGAGGTGATGCAGAGGGTCAGGGTCGAGCTGCCCCTGAAAAGACCTCTCGGCTCCGGCCTTCACAAGATATATGCCTGGATCGACCCTGAGATGCCCGAATACGACCATGAGGACAAGGTTCGGGGGAAGATCAAGGAACCCTCCGATGTCGATAACGAAGGGGTTAAGCTTTTCGCCGTCAACGACTTCATCCTCGGCGATAGAGATGTGATCGGAGAAAGCCTCGATAAGGTTCTGACGCTTGAGATCCCCAAAAGCTCCCTCTCAGGCGAGACCAACCTCTCAGTAACAGCCCTGCCGATAAACCAGGGTGCTCAGCCCGATCTGTTTCCCGCTCTGATGCCTGTTCCGCTTGAAAGCAAGATGTTCAAGCTCGAGCTGCGATCTGGTTCAGCATCTCTCGTCGGCCCGATCAAGATAAGCATGAAATACGATAGGGACAGGCTCGAGGATCGTATCCGTCAGAGATTGAACCTCGGCGATTATCTCACCACAATTCAGCGTAATCAGCTTAAATCGGAGATAGAACGATGGGAGAAACATCTGGCCATATTCCGATGGGACCCTCAACTTGAGGCATGGCGGAAGGTGAAATCTTGGATCAAAACGAGGAACGCTTTCCATATCTCCCCCCCTGTCTCGCAGAACAGCTTCGCTGGAAATCTGCTATTATCGAAGGTGATAATAGACAACGCCATCACACCCGTCGGCGACTGGATCCTTATGTTCCTGGACGAGTCGAGATATATACTACTGCTTAAGCGAGAGGGAGCCGACACGTTCGAGAGGGTGGCGGGAACCGGCAAGGTTGGGGATGTCTTCCGTAACGATATACTGGGTATCAGGATACTCCTCTTCGACATTAAAGGGGAAAGACCCCATCTCGGTGATACCTTCTGTTTCTCGACCGTGATGACCACCGGCAATAACGTGGGGATCATCAATGTGAGGAACTACAACATAGGAGACGGAACCCCTATAATCGAACCGGTTGACAATCCCAATCCCAAGAGAATTGGTAACTGGATCATCATCTTCCTCGATAAAAAGAGATATCAGATCTTCGATGAGTATGGGATTCCCGTACCCACCGATGGAGGAGGAGCAGTTGCCGAGGGGAAGATAGATAAAACCCTGACGTTGAGAAGCTTGGGGATAAAGATCAACATCGTCCCAGGCAGCCAGAGCTTCAAGGCGGGCGATAAGTTCATCTTCAGAACCACCTATATCGGCGAGGTAGAGGCCGAGGTTGATCGGCTGGGGCTGTTTACCCTGATGCATGGGTTGGATGATACGCCGCCCGATGTCAAGCTCTGGGTCGATGGCGGAACCCCAAAACCCGGATCGGTCATCCCACCTCGCCCACATATATCCATTCTGCTCGAAGATCCCAACTTCATAGATATCTCCTCCTTCAAGCTCCTAGTCAAAGCCGACCGCGGCGGGAAAGTTGAAGGGATGAAAGATTTTTCGTCCTTTCAGGAGGTATCGCCTCAGGAGTATAACATATCAGGAGAGGGGGAGGTCGTCCCCATCAGATATAACCCTATCCTCCATATCGGCAGGTATACCTTCAGGATCAGTGTGAGCGATATGTGCGGCAATCAGGTCAGATCCGATCTGGGAGATTACCAGGAGATGATATTCTACGTCGAAAAAGAACCGGACCTATCCCCGCCGAAGATCAGGGTTTATGCGAACAAGAGGGAGATCTCGGATGGAGACGTACTGGACATACAACCCCATTTTGTCCTGATCATTGAGGACGATCATGGCCTAGATCCCAAAACGCTGACCGTCCAATTCGGCTCTGAACGCGAAGGTCCCAGTGAGTTGAAGGAAGGAGAGTACAAGTTCGATTTCTCAAGCGCCCAACCGGACAAAGCTATGCTCTTTTTCGAGCCCGACTGCCCCAATGGCAGATACATCCTCCGAGTTGATGTGGCCGACACCAGCGAGAACAAGTCCTCAAGGGAACTACATATCGAGGTCGATGAGCCGGTTAGACTGGAAACGCTCATCAACGTCCCTAACCCCATCTCTAAGGACACCGTTTTCTGTTATTATCTCACACAACAGCCTGATGACGTTACGATAAAGATATATACGCTGACAGGCAGGTTGGTCAAGACGATAGAGCATGCCTCGGCGGAGAGGAAATATAACGAGGAGTATTGGGACTGCACGGATGAAGATGGCAGACCGCTTGCAAACGGCGTTTATCTGTACAAGGTGATTGTCAAGATCGACCGAAAGAAAATCGAGAGGGTCGGAAAACTGGCTATTTTACGATAAGATGATAGACATCGAATCGGTTTCCAAAAAGATAAAGGGGAAAAGTATATTCGAGGGTATAACGCTGCGGGTTGAACCCGGGCAGATGATCGGGGTGACGGGGCCAAACGGATCGGGCAAATCCCTTCTGCTCGATCTCGCCGCGGGTATAACCCGTCCAGACTCCGGTATTGTGAGGGTTTTCGGAATAGACCCGTTTAAAAGGTGGCGCGAGGCGCTGAAGATCATCGGTTACCTGACCCAAGGTGAACCATCCCATCGGATGGGAAGGATAAAAGCAGAGGAATATCTGAGATATTCGGGTTCCGTTCACGGGCTTAGAGGGAAAAAGCTGAGGGATAGGATCGAGGCGATGGAAAAGCTCTTTGAGTTGGAAGGGACGGTCGATTGCCCGATCGAGGAGCTCTCCGCCGGCGAGAGGATAAGGCTCAGGCTGGCCTGCGAGATTATCCATGATCCCAAGGCGGTGATCCTGGACGAACCGTTCGTATCGCTCGATGCGAGATGGAGGAAGATCGTCATCGATCTTCTGAGGGAGCTGAAAAGCATGGATAAGGCGCTGTTGATAGCATCGGTCCATGAGGAGGAGCTAAAGGCTATATGTGACGCTCTTATTTCCCTTGAGTGTAGTTATGGTGGCAATCAACGTCCTATCCCTTTCACGATCAGAGGTTAAGGTCGAAAGACGAGAGTCCAGGGTCGAGAGACA
>CAZHVH010000046.1:9838-14668 GCA_964535855.1 uncultured bacterium | reverse complement strand
GGAGGAGGTCACACCATGTGAGGACCTTAAGGGAAGGGAAAATAAGGTCAGAGAGGAAGGATCCAAGGCTTTGTGGGTTCGAAGTTGATGGAATTGAAGGAGTGATCTGCTTTGGCGGGGGCGCAAGCCGCTGCGCCCCCGTAGACTCAGACAAGCTCAATATAAGCCATCGGAGCCGCATCTTTGAAACGAGGTCCGATCTTGACGATTCTGGTATATCCGCCGTTCCTGTCCATATACCTCGGCCCTATCTCATCGAAGAGCTTTCTGAGCACCTCCTTATCCCTTATCCATTTGGCGGCGAGCCTTCGGGAATGGAGGGTGTTCTTCTTGGCCAGAGTTATGAGCTTCTCGGCAACTCTCCTCAGCTCCTTGCATTTAGCCTCCGTCGTTTTGATCCTCTCGTGTCTGAAAAGGGCAACGGCTTGGTTGGCCAGCAGGGCTCTTCTATGACTCGTCGTTCTCCCCAGCTTCCTGTGATCCTTCCTGTGTCTCATCGCTCTTCTCCTTTTTACCCTTCTCCTTTGGAGGTGGTATCAGGTTTCCGTTCTTGTCGATTCTCATTCCCAGTGTGAGGCCCATGTGGGAGAGCACCTCTTTGAGCTCTTGGAGCGATTTCTTGCCGAAGTTTCGGAACTTCAGCATCTCGGATTCAGACCTAGTGATAAGGTCACCTATAGTTATGATATTAGCGGCCTCCAGGCAATTTGCCGCCCTGACGGATAGATCCAGCTCAGATACGGGCTTGCTGAGCAGTTCTTTTAGTTTCTCGGTCCTCTCATCCAACACCGGTTCTTCAACCTCGACCTCTTCGGTGAAATCGATGAAGAGTTGAAGGTAATCCTGTAGGATTCCCGCGGCGTTGACGATCGCCTCTTTGGGCGTTATGCTCCCGTCGGTCCACACCTCGAGGATCAGTCTGTCGTAGTTGGTCATCTGTCCGACCCTGGTCTCCTCGACCCTGAAGTTGGCCTTTCGTACGGGGGAGAATATGGCGTCTATCGGTATAACTCCGGGCGGATGGTCGATCTCCTTTATGAGATCGTACGGGATATACCCTCGTCCGGTCGCCACCTCCATCTCCATGTACAGCCGCCCCTCTTCGCCGAGAGTAGCTATGTGTTGGTCGGGGTTAATGACCTCAGCAAGGTCGCTCGGCTTTATATCGGCCGCCGTAACTTCGCCCTCACCCTCGGCTTCCAGGGTAAGTATGATCGGGTCATCAGTATAGCATCTGAATCTAACCTGCTTGAGATTTAAAACTATCTGTGTCACATCCTCCACGACGCCCGGTATGGTTGAGAACTCGTGCAGTACCCCGTCTATTCTGACCGAGGTGATGGCGGCCCCTTTCAGGGAGGATAGGAGCACTCTGCGCATCGCATTGCCAAGCGTTATTCCAAATCCCCTCTCCAGGGGCTCGGCGATGAACTTGGCATAGCGATGGCCGTAGGTCTCATGCTCCGTGAAGAGGCGTTCCGGTTTGGTCAGTTCAACCTTTCGTATCTTCAAGGTCTATCCCCCCTTATTTCGAATAGAGCTCGACTATCAATTGTTCTTGGATGTCCTCGAATATCTGGTCCCTCGTCGGCAAGGCTCTGATCGTGCCCTTCATCTGGTCGTAGTCCACGTCGATCCATTCCGGCACGCCTCTCTGTTGGGCCATGTCGATGGCGTTCAGTATCCTCTCCACCTGTTTGCTCTTCGGTGCCACCTCGATCACATCCCCCGCCCTCACCAGGTAAGAGGGGATATCCACGCGCCTGCCGTTGACGGTGAAGTGGCCGTGATGCACCAACTGTCTCGCCTCACGCCTGGAGGATGCGAATCCCATCCTGTAAACCACGTTATCCAACCTCGATTCCAGTATCCGCAGCAGGTTTTCGCCGGTTATACCTCTCTGTCTTTCGGCCATCCTGAAGTATTTCTTAAACTGTCTCTCCAGCACGCCGTATATCCGTTTAACCTTTTGCTTCTCCCTGAGCTGTATGCCGTAGGGGCTGAGCTTGGAGCTTCTCCGTCCGTGTTCTCCCGGCGGATATGGCCTTCTTTCGAAGGCGCATTTATCGGTAAAGCATCTCTGCCCTTTGAGAAAGAGCTTCGTCCCCTCCCTACGGCAGAGCTTGCATACAGGACCTAGGTACTTGCTCATCTCGATCAAACCCTCCGTTTCTTAGGTGGACGGCAACCGTTATGTGGTATAGGGGTGACGTCCCTTATCGCCGTTATCTCCAATCCGGCGGCGGATAAAGCCCTGATCGCTGCCTCACGGCCTGCGCCGGGGCCTTTAACTCTGACCTCCACGCTTCTCATCCCGTGTTCCATAGCGGTTCTGGCCGCCGCCTCCGCCGCCTGTTGTGCCGCATACGGCGTGCTCTTACGAGATCCGGAAAAGCCTACGGTTCCAGCGCTCGCCCAGCAGATCGTGTTCCCTTCGGGATCGGTGATCGTCACTATGGTGTTATTGAAGGTGGCCTGCACATAGGCGATCCCAAACGGGATGTTTTTCCTCTCACTGCGTCGAACCGTCGTTCTTCTTCCTCTGCCCCTTCTCAACTTCTCATCTCCTCCTTAATGTCCTTTTCGAGCGGCCTCCTTGGCCTTCCTTCCGACGCCTATCGTTTTCTTAGGACCCTTTCTGGTCCTGGCGTTCGTCTTCGTCCTCTGCCCTCTCACCGGCAGGCCCATACGATGTCTAAGCCCACGATAGCATCCTATGCTCATGAGCCTCTGTATGTTCTGCTGGATCTCCCTGCGCAGATCACCTTCGACCTTATAGTTACGATCTATCTCGGAACGGATCCTGCTTATCTCATCATCCGTCAGCTCTCCCATGCGTTTATACGGGTTGACCCCTGTAGCTTTGAGGATGTTAAAGGATGAAGTTCTGCCTATACCGAAGATATAGGTCAGGGCAACCCATGCCTGTTTCTCGTTTGGCAGCTCCACACCGGCTATCCTAGCCATTCTATCACCCCTGTCTCTGCTTATGCCTAGGGTTTTCGCATATGACACGGACCACGCCGTGCCGCTTTATTATCTTGCACTTATCACATATCTTCTTCACGGATGCTCTCACCTTCACCTCAGATCCCCTCCTCTCTCAGTTTCAAGGAGACAAACATCCCCTTTTCCCCAATTCCCTCTCCGACCGGGGGCGAGTGAAATCCCATTTGAGCTCACTTGCGATAGATTATCCTCCCCCGGGTCAGATCATATGGGGAGAGTTCGACTATCACCCTATCCCCCGGCAAGATGCGGATATAGTGCATGCGCATCTTACCGGAGATATGGGCTAAGACTCTATGTCCGTTATCAAGCTCTACCCTGAAGGTGGCGTTAGGCAGCGGCTCTATGACCGTGCCCTCCACCTCTATCTTACCCTTCTTCTTTCTCATAGTCGGCTTTCTCTCCTTCGAGGAGGCCTGTTATCTGACGGAAAACGCCATCGACATCCTGGCTTCCATCTATCCTATGGAGTTTCCCTTTACCCTCATAGTATTCGATCAGCGGAGCGGTTTGCTCCTTGTACACCTGAAGCCTTCTAGCTATGGCCTCGGGTTTATCGTCATCCCTCTGATACAACTCTCCGCCGCATACGTCACACACCCCCTCCTTTTTCGGGGGCATGTAGATGATGTGATAGACCCTGCCGCAGCTTCGGCAGGTCCTTCGGCCGGAGAGCCTTTCTATTATCACGTCATCCGGCGCCTCAACGTTCAAGACGGCGTCCAGCTCCACTCCCATGGCCTTCAGGATCTCATCCAGCGCCTCAGCCTGTTTGACCGTGCGGGGAAACCCGTCGAGTATAAAACCATCCTTGCAATCATCTCGGTCCAGCCTCTCCCTGATTATCCCTATAACCACTTCGTCGGGGACCAAAGCCCCCCTATCCATGTATGATTTGGCCTTTAATCCGATCTCCGTTTCTTTGGCGACGGCCTCTCTCAGCGCATCTCCTGTGGATATGTGCGGTATACCGTACTTTTGGGATAATTTAACCGCCTGAGTGCCTTTACCTACGCCGGGCGGTCCGAGAAAGATCAATCTCATCCTATCCTCCTCATCTTCCCCTTCTGCCTTTGAGCCTAACGCCCTTGAGGAATCCCTCGTAGTTTCTCATTATCAGATGTGCCTCGATCTGTTGCATCGTGTCGAGGGCGACCCCGACGACGATCAGCACCGGTGTCCCGCCGAAACGCACCTGCACGCCGAGATATCGCTGAAGCAACGCCGGCAGGACCGCTATTCCGGCGAGGAATATCGCCCCCGGAAGCGTTATCCTATCGAGCGTTCTCTCGATGTAATGGGCCGTGGCCGCACCCGGACGTATGCCTGGGATAAATCCACCGTATCTCCTGAGATCGTCCGCCATCTGAGTGGGGTTTATCTGAACGGCCGTGTAGAAGTAGGTGAAGAAGATGATCAGGACGGCATAGGTGGTGTAATAGATCATCGGCCGCATTATAAACCGCACCACCTCCTGGACGATATCGATCGGGACAAAGGAGGCAACGGTCGTCGGAAACTGCATCAGGGTGATGGCAAATATGATCGGTATAACGCCCGCTGCGTTGACCCTCAGCGGTATGTGCGTCGTCTGTCCCCCATATATCCTCCTGCCGACAACCCTTCTGGCGTATTGAACCGGTATCTTCCTAACCGCCAGGGTGATGTAGATGGTGCCCATGATAACGGCCACTATGACGGCGATGAAGATCAACACCTGGATCAGATTTAACGTCTGCTCATAGAAGAGCGATCGGTAGATCGAACCTATGCCCGCCGGGATCCTGTCCACTATTCCGGCGAATATGATGAAGGAGATCC
>CAZHVH010000046.1:0-9738 GCA_964535855.1 uncultured bacterium | reverse complement strand
CCTATGCCCGCCGGGATCCTGTCCACTATTCCGGCGAATATGATGAAGGAGATCCCCTGTCCTACCCCCCTCTCGGTTATCTGCTCGCCGAACCACATCGCCAGGATCGTTCCTGCCGTCAGAGTTATCATCGTCATCAGTTTGAACCCTATCCCTGGATGGGGAACGAGGGGGATATTGATGCCGAGGCTTCCGGGATTTTCGAGCATGAAGCTGATCCCAAGCGACTGGAGCATCGCCAGTCCGACCGTTCCGTATCTGGTGTACTGTCTGATCTTCTTCCTGCCCGCCTCGCCCTCTTTGGACAGGTTCTCCAGGTACGGCACGACGACGGTCAGAAGCTGAATGATGATCGATGCGCTTATATAGGGCTGAACGCCCAGAGCGAAGAGGGTCATCCTTCTGAATGATCCTCCGGAGAACATGTCCACAAAGCCTATGAGCGACCCCTGAGGCAGGCTTTCGAAGAACTTGTTCAACGCTGCCACGTCTATTCCCGGGATCGTTATGTGTCTCCCGAGGCTGTAGACGACCAGTATTAAGCCCGTGAAGATTATCCTCTTTCGGAGTTCCGGGATTCTGACTGCGTTTTTTATGGCCTTTATCAATTAGATCACCTCAGCCTTACCCCCCGCCGTCTGGATCTTCTGGAGGGCTGACTTTGAGAAAGCGTGTGCCTGGACGGTGAGCTTTCTTTCAAGCTCCCCGTCACCTAAGATTTTAATCGGTCTCCCGGAACGTTTCACTATGCCTGCATCCCTCAGGAGCTCAGGTGTGACGGTGGTCTCGTCCTGGAAGCGGTTGAGATCTCGTACGTTAACTATAGCATATTCCCTCTTGAGATGGAAGAATCCCTTTTTAGGCACGCGGCGATAGAGCGGCATCTGTCCGCCCTCGAACCAGGGAGGTGTTCCTCCCCCGGAGCGTGCCTTTTGGCCTTTATGCCCTTTTCCGCATGTTTTCCCGTGACCTGAGCCCGGCCCACGGCCGAGCCTTTTTTCCCTCTTTTTGGCCCCGGGTGCGGGTTTAAGCTCTGCAAGGTGCATCTTGATCTACCTCCGCGCCAGAATCTCTTCGAGAGGTCTTTCCCTTAAGCTCGCCACCTCTTCAGCGCTCCTCAATTGTCTGAGGGCCTCCATCGTCGCCCATGTGATGTTTATCTTGTTGCGAGCGCCGTAGCACTTGCTGAGCACATCTCGCACCCCCGCCACCTCCAGTATGACCTTCACAGCGCTACCTGCTATAACCCCTGTCCCGGGGGCGGCGGGCTTCAGAAGAACGGTGCTTGAGCAGAAGTGCCCGGTCACATCATGTGGTATCGTGGTTCCAACGAGAGGTATTCTGATGAGATTTTTCTTAGCATCCTCTATGCTTTTTCGTATGGCTTCAGGGATCTCCTGGGCTTTACCAAAACCCACGCCCACTATTCCGTTCATATCTCCGACGGCCGACAGGGCGTTAAAGCTCGGCGTCTTGCCTCCCTTACGGACGAGCATAACCCTGTTTATCGCTATTACCCTGTCGACGAGCTCCAATCCTTCCGGATCTATTCTATCGACTTTCCTCACGCAATTCCCTCCTTAGCTGCTTTAGAACTCCAATCCGGCTTCCCTCGCCGCGTCAGCCAGCGCCTTCACCCGACCGTGATATTTATAGCCTCCCCTGTCGAAGACCACCCTTTTGATCCCTTTCTCCAGAGCCTTTTGGGCGATGAGCGAGCCGACCAATTTCGCCGCCTCCACGTTGCCGCCGTATTTGATCTTATCCCGGATCTCGGGCGACAATGTGGAGGCAGCCACCAAAGTGGCGCCTTTCTCGTCATCTATCACCTGAGCGTATATATGTCGGAGGCTTCTATAGACGCACAGACGAGGCCTTTCGGCAGTGCCGCTGATCTTCCTTCTGACCCTTATGTGCCTTCGAATTCTGGCCAGCCTCTTCTCCTTTGGGTCCAACTTCACTACCTCCTAAGGGGAAATTACACCCTGGTCTTGCCCTCTTTCATCCTGACCCTTTCACCCTCGTATCTGATCCCGACGGATGGTCTGTAGACCCCTGGTTTTTTCAGCCTGCGGATCGCGGCCGCTGTCTCGCCGACAAGCTGTTTATCTATGCCGCTGACGATTATCGGGATGCTAGGTACCCCGCCAAGAGGCTCGGGGTTGCCAACCGTCACCTTTATCCCGTCCGGGATCTTGAAGGTCACCGGATGGGAATAACCTAGCTGCATCACCAGTTGATCTCCCTGTAGCTGTGCCCTGTATCCGACGCCGACCACCCTCAATCTCTTTTCAAACCCCTCCTTGACACCCGTCACCATGTTCGCCAGCAAGGCCCTGGTTAAACCGTGAAGGGATCTATGGAATCTGTTATCCGAGGGCCTTTCAACCTTGATGAAATCGCCCTCCTGCTTGATGATCATATCGGGATGGAACCTCTGCACGAGCTTTCCCTTCGGCCCCTCCACGGTCACCAGATTGCCCTCAGATATCGTGACCTTAACGTCAGGTGGGACGGGGATCGGCTTTCTACCTACCCTCGACATCTCAGCTCACCTCGTTCACCATACGTAACAGAGGACTTCTCCGCCGACGTTGGCCTTTCTGGCCTCATAGGCGGTCATGATACCCTTGGAGGTGGACAGGATAGCTATTCCAAGCCCACCTTTGACCTTGGGCAGTTCATCCTTGCTCACATAAACCCTGCGTCCGGGTTTGCTGACACGCACCAGATCGGAGATCACCCTCTCCTTGTTCTCACCGTATTTGAGATATATACGTAGGATGCCCTGTTTCCCGTCCTCTATCAGCCTGTAGTTGCGGATAAATCCCTCTCTAAGGAGTATCCTAGCTATGGCCTCCTTGACCCTGGAGGCCGGCACATCCACCTTTTCGTGATATGCCCTGTTGGCGTTTCTTATTCTGGTGAGCATATCCGCGATCGGATCGGTCATCGACATCTCTTTCACCTCTACCAGCTAGCCTTTCTTACGCCGGGGATCTTCCCCTCTCTGGCCAACATCCTGAAACATATCCTGCATAGCTGAAACTTTCTCAGATATCCCCTAGGACGCCCGCACAGCTTACATCTGTTACGCTGACGCACCTTGAATTTCGGCTCACGCTTGGCCTTTTCGATCATAGCTTTTCTGGCCATATTTTCTCACCTCGTTATCTCTCTCTAAACGGCATCCCCATCAGCCTTAAAAGCTCCCTGGCCTCCTCATCGGTTTCAGCGGTGGTGACGATGGTTATGTCCATTCCCAGGGTCTCCTTAACTTTATCGTAATCCACCTCGGGGAAGATGGTCTGATCGGAGATGCCCAATGTGTAGTTCCCCCTTCCGTCGAAGGAGTTAGGCGACAATCCCCTGAAATCCCTTATCCTCGGCAGGGCGATGTTGATCAGCTTGTTGAGGAACTCGTACATCCGGACGTCCCTAAGGGTCACCCTACAACCGACTATATTCCCTTTTCTGACCCTGAAGGCGGCGACCGATTTCTTCGCCCTTGTCAGAACGGGCTTTTGTCCGGTTATCAGGGAGAGCTCTGAGACGGCCTCGTCGAGGATGTTCTGATCCTGCTGAGCCTTGCCGAGGCCCATGTTTATACAGATCTTCTCAAGTTTTGGCACCTGCATTACGTTCTTATATCCGAACCGCTCCATCAAGGCCGGCACGACCTTCTCCAGATAAAACTGCTTGTAAGGACTCATCGCCATCTCTATCAGCTCCTCTCCACGACCTCCCCGCACTTCTTGCAGACCCTCACGGAGAAGCCGGTCTCCAGCTTTCTACGGGCGATGCGGGTGGGTCTGTTGCACTTGGGACATATCAGCTTGAGGTTGGATACGTGTATCGTCCCCTCCATTTCGATTATCCCGCCCTGTTCTGTGGCGGAACGGGGACGCATATGCTTCTTGATGAAGTTGACGCCCTGGACAACCGCTCTCTTCCTTTTGGGATACACCCTCAGGACGATACCGGTCTTTCCCTTATCCCTGCCGCTGAGCACCAACACGAGATCATCCCGTTTGATGTGAACCTTATCCCCCATCTCACACCACCTCCGGCGCCAGCGAGATTATCCTGGTGAAGGCCTTCTCCCTCAGCTCCCTCGCTACGGGTCCGAAGACTCTGGTGCCCAGTGGCTGTCCGGCGTTGTCTATCAGGACGGCAGCGTTATCGTCGAACTTGACGTAGGAGCCGTCGGGGCGACGTCTCTCCTTTTTGGTTCTGACGACCACGGCCTTGACCACCTGCCCCTTTTTGACGGAGCTGTCAGGAGCGGCCTCCTTGACGGAAGCCACTATCACATCACCAAGCGAGGCGTATTTCCTCCGGCTTCCTCCCAACACCTTTATGCACATCACCCTCTTTGCGCCGGTGTTATCGGCGACGTTAAGGATGGTCTGCGTCTGAATCATGGTCTCTCTCCCCTCAGCCCACAGCTTTTTCGAGGATCTTGGAGACCCTCCACCGTTTTCTTCTGCTAAGAGGTCTGGTCTCGATTATGAGAACCTTATCTCCGACCTTACACTCGTTCCTCTCATCGTGGGCGAGCACTTTCTTGGTCTGCCTGACTGTCTTCTTATATCTAGGGTGTTGAAATATCCTCTCTATGGCAACGGTCACGGTTTTATCCATCTTATCGGAGACGACCACGCCCACGCGGAACCTAGCTCTTCCCCTCTTCATGCTCTCTCTCCCTGAGTATGGTTTTAATCCGGGCGATATCCCTCTTGATCTGTCTGATCTGATTTGGATTTTCCAGTCTCCCAACGACCCTCTGAAACTTCAGCGAGAAGAGCTGATCTTTCAGGCGTTCGAGTTCGCTTTGGAGTTCCTCCGTTGATCTCATCCTCAGTTCCCTGGCCTTCATCACACACCACCTGTCCGGACCACAAACCTGGTTTTGATGGGAAGCTTATGGGACGCCCTTCTGAAGGCTTCTCTCGCCACCTCTTCGGGCACGCCAGCTATCTCATAAAGGACTTTTCCGGGTTTGACCACGGCGACCCAGAACTCAGGCGAGCCTTTCCCCTTTCCCATTCTGCTCTCAGCCGGTTTTTTGGTGACGGGTTTATGTGGGAATATCTTTATCCAGATCTTTCCACCTCGCCTGAGATGTCTGACAATAGCCACACGGGCCGCCTCTATCTGTCTGTTCGTTATCCAACCCGGCTCCAACGCCTGAAGCCCGTATTCGCCGTAGGAGACCTGAGATCCTCTGTATGCCAGCCCTTTCATTCTGCCACGCTGCTCTTTGCGATGTTTGACCCTTTTCGGCATTAACATCTCATTTCCCCTCGCTTTCACTCTCTGTCATTTATAGTCATTAGGTCATTCGGCTTCGCCGTCATTTAATGACTACAAATGACCATCAATGACAACAAATGACTATTATATTCATTCGGCGGATCGCCTTCCCTCTTTGCGATCCGATCTCCTCCTACGCCTTCTACGCCTGGGGGGCGCCGACTCCGAACGGGGTTGAACGGGAGGAGCGGCCTTTTCCTCCTCGACCTCCTCCTCGGGTTTGCCTATGACCTCTCCCTTAAATATCCACACCTTAACCCCGATCTTACCGTAGACGGTATGGGCCTCGGCGAACCCATAATCTATCATCGCCCTCAAAGTCTGAAGCGGTACCCTTCCCTCCATCTCACGTTCCTTGCGGGCGATCTCAGCGCCGGCGATCCTGCCTTTGATCTCGATCCTGATCCCCTGAGCTCCCGATCTCATGGCGGCGGCGACCGCCCTCTTCATCGTCTGCCTGAACGGAGCACGCCTTTCAAGCTGCAGTGCGATCCCCTCAGCGACCAGTTGTGCGTCGAGCTCCGGCCTTTTGACCTCCTCTATAGCTATCCTGATGTTTTTCCCCGTCAGCTCCATCAGCTCCTGGGTCAGCGCCTCCACTTCGGCGCCCCTGCGCCCTATGACGATACCTGGGCGTGCCGTGAAGATGTGAACGACACACCTGTCCGTCGACCTTTCGACCTGGACGCGGGATATCCCTGCCCTGTACATCCGCTCCTTGACGTATCGTTGGATCATAAGATCCTCATGTAGCCAATCGGCGTACTCCTTTTCAGCATACCACTTTGAATCCCACGTCTCTATATACCCGAGCCTCAATCCCCTGGGGTGAGATTTCTGTCCCACTGAGACCTCCTATCCAAGCTCAAAAAGATCTGATTAGTTTTTTCATGGTTGTTCTCCTTCCATTGAGTCGAGTATAACGGTTATATGGCATCTCCTGCGCCTGATCCTATAGGCCATTCCCCTGGCCCTCGGTCTCCTCCAGTATCTTATGCCGCCTTCGTCCACGAAGATCCTCTCCACGTAGAGGTTCTCCTCGTTATATGAGGGATCTTCGTTCTGTGCGTTGGCGAGGGCCGAGCGGACGACCTTATAGATATGTCTAGCCGCCTTTTTAGGGGTAAAGCGCAGGATATCCAGAGCCTCTTTAACCGTTCGATTACGCACCAGATCTGCCACCAACCTCGCCTTTCTGGGCGCTATGGGTTGAAACCTAGCCACCGCTTTGGACACCATCTCCTCTTCTCCTCCAAACCCAGATCAACCGGTCTTGTGTCCGCCGAACCTTCGGGTCGGCGCGAACTCACCCAGCTTGTGACCGATCATGTTCTCCGTGATGAACACAGGGAAGAACTGCTTGCCGTTATAGACGGCGAAGGTATGTCCCACGAAATCCGGAACTATGGTCGAACGCCTGGACCATGTCCTTATGACCTTCTTCTCTCCCGTCTCGTTCATCTTTCGAACTTTTTTAAGCAGCTTCGGATCGACGTATGGCCCCTTCTTCAGAGATCTCGGCATTATCTACACCCCCTTATTTCCTGCGAGAGACTATGAGCCTGTCTGAGGGTTTCTTCCTTCTGGTTTTATATCCTTTCGTCGGCTGTCCCCAGGGCGTGACGGGATGTCTCCCGCCGTGGGATTTCCCCTCGCCGCCGCCATGTGGGTGATCGACCGGGTTCATGGCGACGCCCCTGACGGTCGGCCTTATCCCGAGCCATCTCTTTCTGCCCGCTTTGCCTATGACGACGTTCTCGTGTTCGAGGTTACCGACCTGACCGATCGTGGCCATACATCCAACGGGGATCAACCTCACCTCGTTTGACGGGAGTCTGACATGGGCGTATTTGCCCTCCCTGGCTACCAACACGGCGGCGGCTCCGGCAGCCCTGGCCAATTGTCCGCCCCTGCCGGGGATGAGTTCTATGTTGTGGATAAACGTGCCCAGAGGTATCCTTTCAAGCGGCAGGGCGTTGCCGATCTTCACCTCAGCATCCGGCCCCGACATAACCGTATCCCCGACCTTCAGCCCAAGCGGGGCGATTATATACCGCCTTTCGCCGTCAACGTATTGCAAAAGCGCTATCCTCGCCGTCCTGTTCGGGTCATACTCTATCGCCACAACCTTAGCCGGAACGCCGAACTTATCCCGCTTGAAGTCTATTATCCTATACCTGCGCTTATGTCCTCCGCCTCGATGCCTGACGGTTATCCTGCCGTAAGAGTTTCTCCCGCCCGTCTTGGATATGCCCTTGGTCAGGGATTTCTCAGGCTTCTCCTTCGTTATCTCCTCAAACGTATGACCGGTCATAAACCGCCTTCCAGGCGTTATGGGAGCAAATCTCTTAATCCCCAACTCAGCACCCCTCCATCAGATTGTCGTCTCATACAGAGAAATAATGGTACCCTCCTCCAGGGTGACGATCGCCTTCTTCCTATCCGGACGCTTGCCTATTCCATACCTATATCTGACCAGATGACCCTTCCTCTTGCCCTTCACCCTGACCGTGTTGATCTTGACGATCTTCCCCTTCACCTCGGGGAAAAGCGCCTCAAGCGCCTCTCTGATCTCAACCTTGTTGGCGTTGATATCGACCAGAAAGGCGTATTTGTTCTGTTCATCCCTCAAAGCGGTGCTCTTCTCGGTCAGGAGGGGCTGCAGGATGATCTTATACGGATCTTTCATGATGAGGCAACCTCCTCCGGCTCGAGTGCGAATTTGGCCTGCAGGTTTTCAAGCGCCTCCTTGGTTATCAGAAGCTTATCGTGCCACAGGACATCGTAGGCGTTGAGATCGCTCCACCGGCAGGTGTGAACTCCGGGTATGTTCCTGGCCGAGAGATAGACGTTTCTGTCATGGGATTCCAGCACGATCAACACCTTGCCTTCCAGGCCGAGGGAGTTCAGGATCTGAACCATCGATTTCGTCCTGGGCCTTTCGAGCTCGATCCGATCTATCACCTTCACGTTATCGTTCTGGAATTTATCGGCGATAGCATGCATCAGAGCCAGTCGTCTCATTTTCTTCGGCGTGCGCTGTCTATAGCTTCTCGGCTTCGGCCCGAAGGCGACTCCCCCACCGACGCGGGTGGGAGACTTGGCATCGCCTGCTCTGGCCCTTCCGGTATGTTTCTGGCGATACAGCTTCCTACCGCTTCCCTTAACCTCGCTGCGGGATTTGGTCGAAGCCGTGCCCAGCCTGCGGTTGGCCAGATATCCAACCACCGCCTGATGTAGCACGGGAACGTTTATCCTCTCGGTGTAGAGCCTTTCAGACGGATGAATCTCTCCGATGACCTCTCCCGATTGGCTGTATAAGCTAAGCTTTGGCATCTCTTAATCCCCTACTTCCCAGCTTTTTTAGATTTCCTGATTATCAACAGACCGTTTGGAGGACCGGGCACAGCGCCCTTAACCACCAACAGGTTGTTTTCGGGATCAACCTTGAGAACGGATAGATTCTTAACCGTTACCCTCTCACCACCGTATCTACCGGCCATCTTTTTGCCTTTGATAACCCTTGCGGGGAAGGTGCTGGTGCCGATCGAGCCCGGATGTCTGTGATCCTTCTCAGCGCCGTGTGAACCTCGACTGCCTTTAAACCCCCATCTCTTCATAACCCCCGCAAAGCCGCGTCCCTTCGATATGCCCGTCACATCGACCGAATCGCCCTCAGAGAAGATCGATACGTCGATCACATCCCCCAGTTTCAGATCGCCCGTCTCTTCAACCCTTATCTCTCGTAAATATCTGCACGGATTCACATTGGCCTTTCTGAAGTGACCTGCCATGGGCTTGTTGACCGAATGAGGTTTCTTCTCCTCAAAGCCGAGCTGAACGGCCGCGTAGCCGTCCCTCTCAACACTCTTTATCTGAACGATCGGGCAGGGACCGGCCTTTATCACCGTGACGGGAACCACCTGCCCCGACTCGTTGAAGATCTGCGTCATACCGACCTTCTTGCCCAATAAACCGTTGACCATCGCGATCACCCTTACGATAGCAGCTTGATTTTAACGTCCACGCCCGACGGAAGATCGAGCTTCATCAGGGCATCGACCGTCTTAGGGGTGGTTTCGAGTATATCGATCAATCTTTTGTGCACCCTTATCTCGAACTGTTCCCTGGATTTCTTATCTATGTTGGTCGACCTGTTGACCGTGATTATGGTCTTGTCAACAGGCAGCGGTATCGGTCCTGCGATAACTGCTCCGGTTCTCTTGACGCTATCTACGATCTGCTTGACCGATCTATCCAGTAATCTGTGGTCAAATGCCTTCAATTTTATCCTTATCCTCTGGCCGGTCATCATATCACCCCGCGTTACGGCGGCCGGCGGTTAACCCGGCCGCCTTCAATTTGAGATCACTCTATGATCTTGGTCACGACGCCAGCACCGACGGTGTGTCCTCCCTCTCT
>CAZHVH010000045.1:0-14751 GCA_964535855.1 uncultured bacterium | reverse complement strand
GGTTCATCGACCAACTGGGGGCCAGGGCATATCCCAAAGGATGAAAGGGGGACCATGCGTTCCAAAGATTTCGGCGAGCTTGAAAACCTCGCCTCGCTCGCACGACAGGGGTACGATGCTCTGAAACAGGTCCTGGAGCACCTCAGAGCATCAGATCCCGGCTATCGCGATCTCATGGCGCGGAAAGTCGTGGATATCGCCGCGGACGTCTATATCTCATATCTGCTTTTGGATCAGGCAACTTTATGGGATAGAAAGGAATCTGTAGCGGGGAAGTTCATATCCGACGCTTTGCCCCGGATCAGGATGAACCTCGAGCATATCCTCAGCGATGATAGAAGGATTTTGGAGGAGTTCGACCAGATCGTTGACACATCGGCAGCCCGGTTATAAGATCCCAATGTAGGCACGCGATGCAATATGACGTCACTTTCAAAAGAGTAGGAAGGGAGGTTAAGAAAGCGAAAAAGCTGGGGACAGATCACCTCGTCCCCAGCTTTTCGCTCTTATCAACCTCGTTCATTGTTCATTTGATGATCGTCATCCTTCTGGTGAATGTTTTATCTCCGGCCTTCATTCGATAGATGTAGATCCCCGAAGCTACTCTCTCGCCCAGCTCGTTCCTTCCATCCCAGTAGGCGGCGTGTTGGCGATCCGCATATATCCCTGCCGGCCTATATCCGAGATTCAGCTTTCTGACCAGTCTGCCTTTCAGATCGTATATCCTGATCGTCACTTCGGTGCCCTGAGCCAATTGGAAGGGTATCCAAGTCTCCGGGTTGAAGGGGTTGGGGTAGTTCGGAAGAAGCATCGTTTGATCGGGTATGCGCCTTAACGTAAGCTTAACTGAAACTACACCACTTTCGATCTCCTCAAAAGTGATCCGATGGAAGATAGGCTCAGCCATATACCCCTTTGGAACCTCAGCCGTGATCTTGATCACATCACCAACAGAGTAAGCCTCGTTCAATCCCATCAGGATAGCGGTGAACCTGCCATTTTCCGTCTCGGACGAGCTTACAACGCCACCGGAGAGGTTTTCAACTCTGATACCAATTCCATCATCAGTCACATCGCCCGTTAAAGTTCCCTCTACCACCAGCAGTGGCGAATTACCGATGAGGTTGGACGAGGAGAAGATTGGAGCAGCAGGTGAAGGTGGCGAGGTATTGGCCCAGGCTTTACCCTCAAATGTCGCCGTCGCTTCAGTCTGAGCTATCACGATATAACCGGCGCCGCCCTGGACGGTAACCTCAGAGGCGGTCTGAGGTGTCACGCTCTTGAACTTCCCCGTCTCCGGATCGAGGTAGACAACGAGAGTTACCACATTCTCACCGAACTTCGCTATCATATCAGCTATTGTTATCGGTTCGGGAGGCATAAGCGGTACAGCTATCATGTTAATCCCCTGCATGAGTTTTACCTCTCCGTCCCACGCTTCTCCCTCGATCTTCAGCGTCACCGGTTCGTCGAGCGCTGTGAGATACCCATCACACCCTCTCACGGGCACCTCAGCGGCCTTCGGATCGCCGGGAAGATAGCTCACGAACTTGCGTTTATCGGGATCGAAACGGATTATGAACCTCACACCATCGCCCATCATTCCCATCAGATCAGCTAGCGTGAACGTGTCGGAAGGCTTAACCGGCACTGAGAGGAGATTAAGTCCCTTTCTCAGCTGCAGCGTGAGTTCACTCGTTAACTTCAGCTCCACGGTGACCTGAGCGGTAGAAGTATTACCTAGAGAGTCGGCAGCGGTTATAACCAGAGTTTTAACCCCTTCATCTGCTTTATTCTGCTCACTAACCGTCATCTCAACTTCGTAAATTCCGTCTTGTATCTCTTGGAGCTGGATCGGCTCGGTTTTGGTGGTATCCAGATCTGAGACGTCCACGCTTACGCTGACACTAGGTTCAGTTTTCACCGTCAGGGTGAAGCTCTCACCGTTCCTCACCGATTCCTTATCGGTCTGAACGGAGCTTATCGTCGGTGGAGTGGTGTCAATTGTGACCTTCTGATCGGCGGTCATTGTGGCAGAGTTGCCTAAGGCATCGGTGAACGAGACGGTTACGTCGGCGTCCCTTACATTATCCCCGCTTTGAACTGCGTATTCGCCCACATATGTGCCGTCAGTTTCAGCCATAGGGACATCCGTGGCGCCGGAGACGTCTTCTATGCTGAACGTGGCTGTGCCGTTCGGCTCGGCCACAACCGTGACCGTTATCTTATCACCTGCTTTGGCGGGTGAGCCCTTGACGCTGACCGAAGTTACGGCCGCCTGGGTGTCAATCGTGACTTTCTGACTGGTGTCGGTCTCGGTCTGCCCCAAGGCATTAGTGAAACTGACCGTCACGGTGGCGTCCGTTACATCCTCGCCGGCCGAAACCGTATATTCTCCTTCATAGGCGTTAGGAGCGGTCTCAGCCATAGAAATATCCGTGGCACCGGGGACGCCCTCTATAGAGAACGCGGCGGTTCCTGAAGTTTCAGTTTCTGCCGTGACGGTTATTTTACTGCCCGCTTTAGCCGGTGAGCCGGCGACGGTCACGGACTTGATCAGCTTTTCCACGAGTTTCACACTCACGGTGGCTGAAGTCGTCCTGCCGTCCGCGGCAGTGGCAGTGACCTGGACCGTCTGATCGCCGTAATCGGTGAAAGTAACGGTTCCGGAGAAGGTACCGTCCGAAATCGTGGCCGCCTCGCCGTTTATCGTCACGGAGGTGGCTCCCACAACCGATCCGGACACATCTACACTTAACCCTTTTATCACGGCCCCATTGGGTGGGCTGGTGATGGAGAGAGATAATCTGCTTGTGACGTTAATGGTGATGGACGATTCATCCACCAGCTCGCCATCAGAAACGACAAAGCGGACAGTATAGGTTCCGACCTGTTCATCGGTAGGCGTCCAGGTGAAGGTATGGGTATTTGAATCGAAGCTGGAGCCAGCAGGCAGATTAAGGGCCGAATAGGTTATCGGATCGTTATCCGGATCGACAGCTTCAACGACCAAAGTTAATTGGGATCCAGCTTCAACAGCGTGCGATTCCCAAGGAGGTTTCCCTCCGACACTTGTTATATAAGGAGGATTGTTAGGGGAAGTAAGGGTGAGAGTAACAGAGCCGGTTTTGCCATTGGAAGTGGTAGCTGTGATAATGACGGTACCTGGGGTGGTGCTTGCCGTATAAGTGGCGGTATAAGTTCCGTCGTTGTTATTCGTCACATTCCCCAGACTTCCGCTTCCCTGGGATATTTCCACAGTCACTGTCTCAGTTGGGATGAGATTTCCATAAATATCCTTGACGGTTGCTGTGACCGTTGAGGTGGATGAGCCATCGGCTCGTAATGAATCAGGTGAGGCCGTTACTGTGACCGTCGCGGCAGGACCAGGTTGTGCTGAGGCGGTAAAGGTGAGGGTTTGTTCCACGCCTTCAACGCTTACCTGTACGATGTTATTATCCGTGCCAGCCGTCGTACCGAGCGTGAGGGCCACGGATGCCTTACCATCAACTCCCGTTTGTACTTCTACCGAATTCTCCCCGTTCACCTTACCATCTCCTTGGATCACGGTGAAGGTAGCAGTTGCACCTGGGAGGGGATTACCAAGTTGATCTTTGACCAACACCACAAGCGATTCCGGCAGGTCAGTCCCAACCACACCTGTTTGGTCATCACCCGATACTTTCTCTATCGATGAGGGTCTAAGCGTTCCTTCAGCGGTGAAGATAACAGGAGATAGGCCGGATACAGAGACCTGAACCTCATTCTTGCCGGGATTAGGCCCCAGCGTCCAGTTTGCCTGGGCTTTACCCTGTTCATTCGTGTCCTGATCTGAAGGGGAAACAGTTCCACCACCGGTTATAACAGCGAAGCTCACGCTGACGCCAGACATCGGGTTACCGAATTGATCCTTGACCACCACGACAATTGGATCGGCCAGAGGTTCACCCGCATACCCGTATTGGTTGTCACCGGATACCTTTTCGATCGTGGTGGCGACGGGAGCTATCCCGGTAGCTGTGAACGTAACGACCTGATCGATACCATCGACGGACGCTTGAACTTTGTTCTCACCCGGGTTAGGTCCCAGCGTCCAAACCGTTTGGGCTTTGCCCTCATTATTTGTCGTAGCGGTTGATGGATCGACGCTACCATCGCCTGCTACGATCGAGAAGGCAACCGTCACCCCGGACATCGGCGCACCGAACTGATCCTTAACTAAGACCACAAGCGGATTAGGTAACGGTTTACCCACTGCTCCCTCCTGCCCATCGCCCGAGACCATCTCTAGGGACGTGGGAACAGGCTCAACCCCTGTAGCTGTGAACTCGACCGGTTCTATGCCTTCCACGTCAGCCGTCACTCTGAGCTTGTTCTCACCCGGATCAGGCCCCAATGTCCAAACTGTCTGAGCCTTGCCTTGATCATCCGTTTGAACGGTTGTCGGATCGGCACTCCCATTACCAGCCGTAACGGTGAAGGTAACGGTTACCCCTGCCATAGGGCTACCGAACTGATCTAAAACCCTCACGACAATGGGGTTTGGAAGGGATATGCCTACTGATCCGGTCTGGTTGTCACCCGATATTTTCTCGATTTTGGGTACGGATGGTTGGACCGTTCCTGTGATAGTGTAAGTATGGCTACCCGCTTGAAGCCCTTCAACGGAGCTCTGTTGACGCATATTTATGGATCTGTCTCCCAAATTTAGAGAGAGATCCACATTTTCAGGCACTTCGCTGATGTTCCAAGATAGGCTGAAAGGCTTCTGAGAAGTTACACTAAGCGTCCATGTCCCAATGGGACGGATATCCTGGTATAGGTCAAGTCCCTCTATTACGAAGATTGCTCTTAAAGCTTCATTAAAGCCAGGGGGAAGCGGGATATCATTATAATCTCCGAGGGAAGTATCAAAACCATCAGTGGCTGCGGGGTGAGTGCCGAAGTAAGCTATGCAACTTTTGGAATCCGACGTTATGGTGATCGAAGCTTTCCATTTATTGGAAACCTGTCCAAAGCTCAGAGCGGTGATACCGAAAATCAAAACCGAGATGATTAAACACAATCTTTTCATCTTCCTCCCTCCGGATCAAGAGACAGAAAGGGGAACGTTTTTAAAACGTTCCCCTCTCACCAGTTTTTACTTCAGGATGACCATCTTAACCATCGGGGACTTGAACTTGCCGGCCTGAAGCTGGTAGAAGTAGACACCGCTGGAAACCCTCTCACCCAGTTCGTTATGACCGTCCCAATATGCCGCTTTGCTTCTATCCAAGTAATAGCCGGCCTGTCTTCGCCCGATCCTCAACGTCCTGATCAGCTGTCCCTTCAAATCGAAAATCCGTATCATTACATCGGCGTCTTTGGAGAGCTGATAAGGTATCCAGGTATCGGGGTTAAACGGGTTGGGGTAGTTCTGGAACACGGCAGTTTGTTCAACTTTGACCGGCCTCTCGAAGATCGGCAGGACAGGAGGTCTCACATCTAAAATCGGCAGGGGTTTCGAGGCAGCAATCTTGGGGGCGGTAGTCACCGGTACGGGAACCTCATCCGGACCGTGGCTGGTAGGGGATACGAGAAGCTCACAGTCGGTGAAAGCCAGCACGAAGAAGGCACCGAACGGGCCGATAGCAGTTGGGAACTGGGTATCGGGATCTCCATCCACCTCCCAGCTCTGATTCGGCACCCTGGGATCGGCCGATGCGGCATCATAATATCTACCACCTATATCTCCCTCCGGCCCACTTAGGCTGATCCACCATATCGTGTGGTACACCCATCCGCGACTAGATGCCTCAGTGATCGGAACCTCAACTCCATCCTTCCGTACGCTGATGGTATCATCATCCCAGTACCTCCCGAAGCTAAAGGGGTTGCCGATGAGGTTCCACCCGTTTTTAAGAGAGATAGCGTATTTCCGCGTGACATCTCTGGAAGTGCCGCTTATCTGAAGGGTTTTATCCCCACCTATAGCAGCCACAACTAGACCTTCAGTCGGACCGATCTGAGCATCGCTCTTGATGAACTCCCACTTCCCCTCTTCGCGGTTCCAACGGTACCTAAACCATCCATCTGACGGTAGCGCTTCGTTCAAAGACTGTGATGTATCGACAGGGAAGGATATCATATACCACTTCGGGTTTTCCGCCGTGAACTGTTCGAAATGCCCATCTTCTCTCAGAGGAGGTAGCTGGTATTTAGCGTAGCCACCGCCCTCCAGCGTCTTCTCCCTTACCGCCTGGATGTCACCGGTCACAGGTATATTGATCGGCTCCTCAGGGCTGCCGTAGGTGCTGACGTTGCCCATGGTATCCGTAGCCTCCAAATAGTAGCTCAGCCCAGCAATCCCTACACTACCGCCCGGTATGGTCGTCTCATAGGAACCGGTATTCTCATTATATTCCATCTCTATCGAACACCATTTGGTAGTGCCGCCGATTCTGTAGTACAGCTTCACCGAACCGACCTTCACGTTGTCGACAACCTTCGCCGACACGGCAACATCCTCACCTGCTACAGCCGAGATAGGAGCGATCGGTTGGAAAGTAGGTGGTATCAGGTCCTGAGGTATCGTGTCTGTAAGTACCAGATTGAGCGTATCCTGGGCGTTACCCACCTTAGCGGCTATCGTCACCACCCCAGGGCTATCGCCCGACGTATATGTAACCGTCCACTCACCGGTTTTGACCTTCTGAGGAGCGCCTATTGTTCCCTTCCCTTGAGTAACTTCAACAGCCGGTTCCCCATCGACGGGCAGCCCTGTCTTCTTATCCTTGACCTTGATCGTCAGAGTTGCTTTGTCCTTACCATCGGCGAGTAGTTTGGTCTTATCGGCGGTCAGATCGACGACATATTCGATATCTGGCTGTAAGGTGATGGTCTTGGTTACTGTCAGGCTGTTACCCTCGCCGTTGCTCACCGTCACCTTGAGCTTGAGCTCCTTCTCTCCCTCAAGGAACGAGGGAGCGGTGTACGTAGCAGTGTAATGGCCATCCCTCTCGGGGATCACACTCGAAAGCGATCCCACTATAAGCTCCTCGATCACATTTCCCTTTTTATCTTTGACCTCTACGACGGGGGATATCTCAACCACGTCGTTGATCCTGGGATTGCCACTCAGATCGGCGACGCGAACATCGATGCCGGTGGATTCACCGGCCTTAAGGGTTTCCTTCCCCACGTTCACGGTTATATTCACATTTCTGAGGAGCACCGTCAGGGTTCCGGAGACGTTATCTATGGGATATCCCATGTCGTCTACCACCGTGGCCGTGATCGTTGTCTCTTTAGCGATCACCCTTGGATCGCGGAACGAACCGGCATAGTATGCCGTCTCATATCTGCCGTAGTTTCCTTCCTTCTCTTCGCTGAGACTGGGGACGATACTACCCAGACCATCACCGACCTCGAAAGAAACCTTGATCCCGTTCTCACTTCCCAAGGTCGGATTTTTGAATTGATCCTTGACGTCAGCTATGATATTGACTTGGGTCTTGCCATCCGCAGGCATCCGGGTCTGGGTCTCACCGTTCGCGAACTTCAGAGTGATCTCAGCAGGATCGCCAGGGCTAGCCGTCGCTTCGAAGAAAACATGCTGGACGTCTTTGTAGTTTTCGATGTACACCTCTACCTTATCCGTTATCGCGTTGGGATCAGGCTTATCGAGCGATGTCCAGGCCAACGTACCCAGCCAGAATCTCGCGGAGGCTATCCCATCGGCGTCGGTGGAGACCTTGGTGACCGCTTTACCGTTTTCAAAATGTCCTAGCTTATCCTTAGGTTCAATCGCTACAAAGGTGACCTCCCCCTGCCAGGGTTTCCCATCCTTATCTACCACCTTCACCTTTAAGGGTTTGGAAAGCGCTGCGTTGACGACCCCTTTCTGGTTATCCCCGGAGACGATTTGGATTTCAGAAGGAGCGGGAGGAGGAGGTGCCGGCTTGGTTTTCGTCTTCGCTTTGAAGGTGATTTTAAGCGTTTTATCCTCAGTTTTATCGTCCGCTTTCACCTTAACTTCAACGGTCGCCTCCACCGTATGCTGGGTGTCGTATTTATCGCTGAGCTTGTAAGTTACGGAGGCCGTTCCGTCTGCCTCTGTGCTCACCACATCATTTGTTAAGGTGCCTTCGCCTTTTTTCTGCTCAAATTTTACATTCACTCCTTCTATCAGGTTCCCATATCCATCTTTCACCCTAACCGTAAGTGTGAGTTCCGCCCCAGGGTTAAAATTACTGCCAAAATCATACTCTTTCTCTCCGTTTTTTATGTCGGCAACAGCCACCTCATGGCCGTTAACGACGGCCGCCATCGTGGTCGGGTCTTTCTTGAGCGCCTCGATCGTCACCGTCTCCTTCTTATCGTCGACGCTGATATTGAGGTTGGTCGTACCGTACTTCTTTCCTATTTTGATCCCAACCCCAACCCAGCCGTTTTCATCCGTCTTTGCCATATTAGCTCCAACGCTGGCAATTGAGGTGTCATCGACGGAGAAGGTGACGGTCTCATCGCTGGCCGGTATTTCGATCGTTTTCTTACTTCCCGTTTCCCAATCCCAGCTTTCTATTTCCCTCTTTACCTGCACTCTGATTGGATAGGTCGGGTGAGCGTAATAACTGCCTTCAGTAGCTCCTTCTTGACTGGGGTATCCAACCGCACCTTGCACCTTTTTCGACTCGGGTTCAACCGCAACTATCTTCAGCTCCCCCAACTTCTTGGTGGACAGCGTGAACGGTGTGGCCTCATAGTCAGAGAGCCTGACGGTGACGCCCGATTGAACGGTGGTGACATAGGCGTCCACCTTACAGTGGAGCGTGGTGCCTTTGGTGATAACCACCTTCGCAATTCCGGTCTCTTTATCTACCCCTGCGGTGGTTGACCCTAATGTCCAGTCACCTTCGATGACCTCAAACGTGGCCGTGACTCCATCGGCGGCAGATCCGGTTATCGGATTATCGTATTTGTCGGTGATTTGAACGCCAAGTATAGCTTCATTCTCCTCGATATCAAGCTCCTCGGGCTTTTCAAATCCCACCTTCCTCAACTTGGCGAGCGGACCCGGCACGGCCCACAGGGTGAACGCAGTAGACACGCCGTTTATGGTTGCCGTGATCTCATACCGATACTTGCCTTCTGGGTTGATCTCGCTACCCACGCTTTCACCCAATCTGAAGGAAGTGCTGGCCCTACCGTTCCGATCCAGTGCCACCTTAGCATACCCATCTCCGATCTCATCCCCCGTCATGAACGATCCCTTCGATCCACCTTTAGGATATCTAGCGACCTTAAAGGTGACCTCACCTAATGTTATCCTATTACCCTCCTTATCGGTCACCTCCACCGTCAGGGCCTGGGGGAGCACCGATCCAACCACCCCGGTTTGATCATCACCAGCTACCGTTTTAACCGCAAGAGGCTTTATCGCTTCGGAGGGCTTCTTCGCATATATCGTGAAGGTTACGGATTTTTCCGACCATTTTTGGCTATCGCTATCCCAAAGGTTAGCTCTTGCTTTAACTTCATAATCCCCCATCACTTCGCCCAAGGTAAGGGTTACGGTAGCTTTACCAGTTGTGTCTGTCCAGATGCTTTCCGCTGAGAGCTTAGGCTTGGAGTTTTCGGGAGATGATGTTATCGAGAATGCGACATTGACGTTTCCCACACCGTTTTCATCGGCATCTTTGACGTAAACCGTCAGATCTACGGTTTTGCCCACCTCCGACTCGATAGGAACATTTTTATCCTTTTCCAGACTGGTAGCCACTACAACATCATAGGTGAAGGTCTGAACATCTCTGGTCCATTTCCCTTGATCCTTGTCGAACCTGATAAATGAGACCTGAATCCTACTTTTCCATTTTCCGTCCTGAGAGGGCTGTTTGGCGATCAGGTAAAATTCGGCTTTACCGCTGGTGTTCGTGGTGAGCGTCAAGGAGGTTGAATCCCCTGGTAAGACAGCCGGTCCCTCAATAACGGAGACATCCACATCCCAGCCGGAAACCGGATTGTTGTTCTCATCCAAAACCTCAACGTTCATAAAAGAGGGGACGTTAGCCGTTCCGACCACATCGGTCGGAACAATGATGGAATAGGGAACCAAGGCGACAACTTCGACGGCTGTAGCTTTAAATTCAGCTTTTATGCCGGAATTATCAGCGAGATAGGCTTTAATCGTGTAATCACCGGAGGCAGAGCCAAGCTTAAACATCACGGAAGCCCGACCGTAATTATCGGTTTTAACTTCTCCTGTCGAGAGCTCCCCACCTGTAGCTTCGAACTTAACAGAATACCCACTAACTACGGGGTTATCATATTTATCCTTAACTATCACCCCCAGGGGGGCTGGAAGACGTGTGTTGACCACTCCTATCTGATTATCGCCGGAGACTTTCTCGATAAAATATGGGGCACCGGGGAGAGCCCCGAACTTGAAGTGGAACGCTTTTTCCTCGCCGGTTTCCACTTTAATCGCCACCGTGATCTCGTTGTTTTGGTAATTATCCTCGAAATTCCCTGCCACATTACCCAGGACATACTCTACCTCTACCTGACCGTTTTCATCTGTTTTCTCGGTCACCCTGAACCTTTGATTTCCGTTTTTGAGGAAGTGACCTCCACCTTTGATTACTGTGAGGGTAACGTCTTCCCCAGCACCGACAGGTTTACCATCCGCATCTTGGACTTCAAATTTGAGTTTCAAGGTCGAGCCGACCACCCCGGAATCTGGACCGCCAACTTTAACGACCTTATCAGGCGCTCCTGCTGCCTGAGCCAACCCCGTCAACGAAAGCAGGACGAGGCTGAATACCATTATTAGAGGCATTAACTTCCTCGCCATCTTAATCCTCCCTGATAGTTTTAAATTTAAAGCTCTCATTATAACTTAACTAGAAATTACGCCGCTTTGGTATGCAAAAACCCTTTGAATTCTGGACGAACACCCCGTGCGTAATTTCTATATAAACCTTGTATGTTCTAAATTATACAACAATTCAAGCGGTTTTACAGCGCGAATCTGTAAAAATTCTGTAAAAGATGCAACACAACGATGACAATCAACCCTCAGGGGTAAACTTATACCCATACCCGTGTACCGTCCTTATATATATCGGGTATGAGGGATTCGGCTCTATCTTCTTGCGGAGCCTAGCGATATACTGATCTATCGTTCTGGTCAATATGTAGTTTTTGAAACCCCATACCTCTTTCAGTATCTCCTCCCGGGTGACGACCTCACTGGCATGTTCGATCAGGTACCTCAAGAGGTTGAACTCGGTGGGAGTTAATCTGAATCTCCTCTCACCTTTGATAATCTCGTGGTTTTTGAAGTCAACCCGCACGTCCCCAAAACTGTATTCCGTTATCCTCTTTTTATAACGGCGCAGACTCGCTTTCACATAGGAGTTCAGCTCGATGAAGGAGATGGGTTTTGCAAGGAAATAGTCCGCGCCATGATCCAGCACTTTAACCTCGGAGATCACATCCTTTTTCGACGCCAGCACGATTAGGAAGGAACTTGTAAGCATACGTATCTGCTTGCATACAAGGAAGCCGTCCTCTCCGAATGAGTCCCAATCCAAGATGATAACATTTGGTCGGAAGTCCTCCACCGCCTTTCGTATCTTTTCCCTCCCTATTTGTCTGACGGTGAAACCGTTCTCGATCTGAAAGTATCGCCTCAACTCGCCGACATCGCCCTCGTCCGTCGCTATGATCAAAATTCTCCCCTCCATGATCACTTACTCTCCACTTTAAATTATGATTTCATGTCAGGATTTCGCTAAAAGATTATATACCAGATTTCAGACCTGCTGTAAATAGGAAAATTGTAAAAATTTTGCAAAAACAATGGGTGATCTCAGGCGAGATGAAAATCGGGTTGGTAGGTGGAACCTCCTTCTTCGTGGTATCCTACGTGAGAGACCACTTGTTGTAGGTCTTATCGAGCTTGACCTCTTTAGCGCCGCCGAGTATCTTCTGGATGGCCGCCTGTATTATGGCCGGCTCATATGTTGCTCTTATCCTTTCGACGCTGGTCACATCGCACCTCCTTTAATACCAGAAGGCATAGGTCGGTATGCCTAAGAGTATCCCTATCAAAGTCCATAAACCGCCGATTATGAACTCACCGAGTATCAGGCCTAGAAAGAAGGGGGTTAATCTTTTCAGAAGCCTTAAACCTCCATATCTTAAAACGAGCAGCTTAACAGCCCAGGCGATCATAAGAGGAAACCAGATCAGGTTCATCGACCAACTGGGGGCCAGGGCATATCCCAAAGGATGAAAGGGGGACCAGATGAATCTGGATCGGATGCCTGTTAAAATCAGGGTGAAGAGGAACCCGTAACAGAAAAAACCTAGAGCTCTGTAGTCGGGTGAAGAGGGATAGAAAAACCATCTCTGAAGCCTCAGGAAGCCTTCCCATCCGAATCCCCCGTGGAATCCGATCCTATAGTAGGAGTGAAGGAAAGCCCAAAACGACGTCATACTTCCCCAGAAGGCGGCGATCACCGTCGCGGTTCCCATCCTCCTCCAGCCCAGCTTCAAGGCATGGGCGATCTTGAGGGATTCCATCTGATGGGGAGCGGCGTGTCCTCTGTAATCTCTGTTGAATCCGTAGTAAAGGGTCAAAACGGATAACGTCCTACGGTCAAGCCTACGGGTTCCGAAAAGCGAGGCCGTGAAGGTATCAGGGCCGGTTGAGCCCACCGACCATAAATCGTGAACCGGCGCTCCCAACTCCGCCCTCAACCTAGTTATCGAGACCGATATGAGGTAGTACAGGGTGAAGAAGAAAACGGCGACCCATAAAGCCATACCAGCCCTAACGGAGAAGGAGATCAAGAAGATGAACCCGAAGAAGGCTCCCAATAAAGCGCTCCGGTAACCCATCGGTTCACCCTCATTCTTGGCTCGGTTAAATGCCCTGAACATCACCTCCCTTAGATATCCCCTGCATCGCCACAGCGCCATGGCTAGCACGCCTATATATGCGCCCAACATCTGCTCATTAGGATGGAGGTAAATGGCGCTTCTCGCCACCCCTATCCCCCTACCCAACACGAGCGATCCCTTATAGAGGAGATAGAAGAACCAGCACGAGAAGGATAGATCCAAGGGGATGAGGAAGCCCAAGCCGATGACGAACGGATAGAGTGAGATCGGAAACCATCCAACGGCGTTCCAGGGCTCGGCGGTAAATAGATGACCTATGTCCTGCCTTTTGACCGGTATGCTTGGTATGGAAGGGTAGAGAAAGGAGAACCCATTTATGATGTCGATCGAAGCTCCTACGAACAATCCCGCAAGCACGCTTTTCCTAAGGAGGTTCCGTTTCCCGGCGTCGTTTATAAGCTCGAGCGGTAGGCGGGCCACAGGGTAGGAGAGCTTCTCATTATCCATCCATTGTCTCCTTAAGATCACGTTCAGGCAGTACATCACGAAGACCAAAACGGTCAGGAACACTGACCAGGTCAACATCGCCGGGAGCCATGCTTTGAGGTATCCGACGTATTCCGATGGATAGATCGTCATTCGTGCCTCATAGAGTCCTTTCAGCGCCGTTCTCTCCTTGACTGTGAGCCATCGAGGAAGGTATCTATGGAACGTCTTCCACTCGTTTTCAGGGGTGGCGAATTGGAAGGCATGCCCCAGTTGAGGGATGAGTACCTGCATCATATCGTGCCCGGCGATGAAGGAGGCGATGCACAACATGTAATAGACGGTCAGCAGTTCCCCGCGTCTTAAGGCGAGCTTCGGATACAACCTACGGGTGAATGCGTTGAGCAGTACAAGGAGGAAGATTATACAGATGACGTTGAAAAAGAGGGAAATACAGGTTGGATGTCCGGAGTATCTGACGAGCTCCGCCTGTATAAGCCAGTAGGAGTTAACCGGTATGAGAAACGAGGCGATGATTAAGGACCGGAACGTCACACCGCCTCGGGTTTCCTCCATCTCCTCCCCTGAGCAGGTACGACTGAGCGGACGCTATCCGCTCAGATCGTACCCGCCTAAGTTACCTCTTGATCCTACCCCACATCGTAGCCAGCTTGTCCAGGGGTTTTACGGCAAGACCTGTAAGGGCAAGGCTGAGGATCTCGTCCTCGCTCAGGGCACGGTCGTAGATCATCACCTCGTCGATGAGCCCCTCGAAATGTCTCTCCGGACCGCAACATTCGTCCCAGCCGAACTTCAGGTTGTCCGCCACCGTCTGTTCGATATGCTTGATCTCGTTCACTCCCTTCTTCAGACCCTCAGAATCGGTGTAGACGTAAGCGGTGGCTTTGTCCGGCTCGATCGTTATCGCCACCAAGGCCCACTCATCCTGCGGTATCTTTGGCCCTTCCCTCCAGCCCCAGGTTTGATCGGAATCGTTGTTCCAGACGTAGCTCAGCGTATCCTGATCTGTGAAACCCATCCAGAAAGGCGTCGAGCCTCTGGAGACCACTATTCCGCACCAGGCCGATTGTCTCCAACCCTTGATCCACGCCAGCGCCGTCAGAGTGTCGGTGGTCAGAGGTTCAAAGCCTGAGATCTTGACGTACCCTGTGCTGCCGTCCAGTTTAACCGCCCCTTTCGCGTGGCCTTCGTCTGACCACTCAGCTCCCCCCACCAGCTCTCCCGTTGCCTTCCCGACCACGTCATCGGCGTTCCCGTCCAGGGGCCAATGACCCACCAAGCCTGAGGTGAGGTCCGCCGCACTTACGAACCATGCGCTCAGGCTGAACGTTAAAACCAGGATTGTGAACTTCC
>CAZHVH010000044.1:0-14906 GCA_964535855.1 uncultured bacterium | reverse complement strand
AATATGAGCGTAGATAATTCATGTAGAGGAGAGAGATGTTACAGGAGAGGATAGAGGTTCAACCTAGAGAGGGACTGGGAAAAGGCGCCGCTAGAGCCCTTAGGAGACAGGGATTGATCCCCGGCGTCGTCTACGGCCATAACTTCGGTCCCATACCCGTGCAGGTCGAACTCGAGGAGCTCAAACGACTTTTACACCACGAATCCATCGAAAGCATGCTTATAAGGATGAAGCTCAACGGCAGGGAAGAGACCGTTATGATCAAGGAGATCCAGCGACATCCGGTCACCTACGACATCCTACACGTCGATTTCCACAGAGTCTCCCTGACTGAGGAAGTTACGACACGAGTTCCCATCGAGCTCGTCGGAGAATCGATCGGCGTTAAGGAGGGCGGTATCCTCGAGTTCCTGCTCCGAGAGCTTGAGATAAAATGTCTGCCCACCGAAATACCCGAACATATCACCATAGATGTGTCCCGGATGAGGATAGGAGATTCCCTTAGGGTTGGCGACCTGGAGCTGAAAGAGGGCATAACCGTTCTGGACGATCCGGATACCGTCATAGTTCTGATCGCTGCTCCCGTCGTGCGAGAGGAGATCGAGGAGGTCGAAGAGGCCGAAGAGGCTGAAGAGGAAGAACCGGAACTCGTCGGAGAGGAAAAGGAAGAAGAGGAAGAAGGCTGAAACCATTGCCTCGATCGATACCGTTAACACCGATGATTTACAGCAAAACCGCCATCTTAATGGCGGTTTTGTTATTATCGGCCCAAATATCAGGGGGCTCCGATACGCTCAGAGTTCTGGACGAGGTAGGCGGACAGATCGCCTCTCTTCAGCTCTACCGTATCGACGGCAAAGGGTATGTGCTGTCGGACGATCTATGTTCAGCCTTTAACGCCAAACAGCGTTACATCCCGATAGCTCACAAACTGCAGATCTTCATCGGGAAACACAGGGTTGATCTCCGCATCGGCGAAGCGTCCCTCTTGGTAGACGGCAGGGTGTGGCGTAAACCTCTTTCCTCCCCCGTTCAGCTTATCTCGGATAGGCCGGCCCTCCCCGTTGAATTCGTCTCGGCCGTTTTGCCCGAGCTTCTGGGTGTGAGGGGCGAACTCGACCCAAAAGGGATGGTGCTCAGGTTGTATTCCTCCATTTCCATACCGCCTTCGACCGTATCTAAAGGCGGATTTACAGTCGTGATCGATCCCGGACATGGAGGCTCCGATCAGGGTTTGGTGGTGGGAAACCTACGTGAGAAGGACGTCAATCTGAAAATCGCTGAGACGATCGCCGCAAAGCTGAGGGGGAGGGGAATTGATGTCAGATTGACCAGGGAGGGGGATATCCCGTTATCGCTTGATAGGAGGATCCGTTTCGCCAACTCCCTCCATTGCGATCTCTACCTCTCCATTCACTGCGACGGTTCAGCGATACAGCGGAAACGGGGTTACAGGATCCTGGTCGATAGGATCTGGAGAGGTAGAGAGGAGAGGACGATCATAGCCGCCAGTCCTCCCCTCAGCGCGGAAAGGCTTCAGGCAGCCTATGAGCTGGCCACCAAGATAGCGAGTGGATTCGAGGGGATCGGGCTGGCCGGAAGGGTTTATAGATTGCCGATACATCGATTCTCCGAATTAACCATGCCAGCTCTGATCCTGGAGCCGGGCTTTCTGTCCAACGATGCCGATAGGATTCTGCTGACGGATGAGGACTTTCTCAACACCATCGGCGATGTGGTGGCCGATGTGATATCGGAGATGAAAGGCGATGTGGCGGGAGGAGGGAAAGGCCAATAGGCTGATAATAACGATATTCGTCCTGGCCGTCGCCCTTTCAACGGTGATGGCCTTTCTGATCTTCAGGAGCCCTGAGCTGCCTGAGCTTACATACCAGCCTCAGGTCGATCTCCCTTCCGAAAATCCGCCGTCCGAGGGTGAGAGGATGAAGGTGAAGCTCTATTTCCTCTCATCATCCACGGGCAACCCGGAGATGGAGGAACGTCTGATTCCGGCTCAGCGAAATCCAGCTGAGAAGATCAGAGCGATCATTGCCGAGCTCTCCGCCGGATCGAAGAGAGGGCTTATCAGTCCCGTCCCCTCCGGAATCGCTCTGAGGGCTGTCTTCATAGACAGATCTAACAGGATATATCTGGATTTTCCCTCCGCCGCAACGCTCAAGATTCCCAGATCACCCGAGTCAGAGATCGAATTTCTCTCCGCCATCCTCAGCTCTATCAAGGTGAATCTACCACACATAAAGGAGGTGCAGATACTGGTGGACGGGCACAGCGCACAGACGCTGGCGGGATATCTGGACGTATCGCTTCCCATACCGATAGATGACTTCCTGAAGGAGGTACTGTGATGGATCTCCGGTTGATCATCGGATTGGGAAATCCGGGTGAAAGATATGCCATGACCAGACATAATCTGGGTTTCAGGGTGATCGACGAGCTCATCGGCAGGCTCGATCCTCCCTCCCCTATCCTTCAGGATGAGGCTTTGGTTTATAAGGTTGAAGCCGCGGATAAGCCCCTTTTACTCATTAAGCCGATGACCTACATGAACGCCAGCGGCAGAGCGGTTAAAGGGCTCCTGGACAGATACGGTTTTTCCCCTCAACAGATGCTGGTCATATTCGACGACGTCAATCTCGACCCTGGGGTTTTGAGGATCAGGCCGAGGGGAAGCGACGGCGGTCATAACGGCGTTAGATCGATCATTGAATCGATAGGGACACAGGATTTCCCCAGGTTGAGGATAGGGATCGGCAGGCCGGATGATATGGATCTCATAGATTATGTGCTGGGGGAGATCACGTCCCAGGAGGCAGAGATCCTCACGACGGCGGTCAAAAGGGCGGCGGACGCCGTACTTTTCATGCTGACAGATGGGATAGAGCGCGCTATGAGCAGGTTCAACGGACCGGTGATGCCATGAGATCGCCTCTTCCATCGAGGACGTTTAAGCTTAGGATAGGTGATATCCTCTATATGAAAAAGGAGCACCCATGCGGAAGCAGGAGATGGCGTGTGTGGAAGCTGGGTCTGGACGTGGGGATCGAATGTCTCGGTTGCGGCAGAAAGGTAAAGGTAAGACGTGAGAAGCTGGAGAGGAAGATAAAGCGGGTGATCAGCCCGCCTGATGTGAATAGGACTCCTTTATCCACCTCTCCAGCGTCCCATCCGGATCTTCTATAACCTCCCCCGTTATGGTGAACTCAGTCCTGCCGGAGTTCTTTTTGATGAGGTTTAGGCCGTATTCGTAATCTCTGAGGATATCCCTGCATACATCGTTCGGATCAGCCTTCCTCTCAGAGGAGATCTTGGCGATCTTTCTGATGGCCTCATCGTCAAACGAGATCGTGATGCCGTATTTATCGAAGAACTCCATCGAATAGCTCTTGAGAAGTTCCCTCACCACCATCTCCTCGTTGTATTCCGGGTCAGAGAGGATCTTGCTGAGCTCTCCCTGTGGATCATGCACCATCCTATCGGTCACCACGAACTTTTTGATATCGGTTGACGGAAGCTCGAACTTGAAGTCCCTCATCACCCTCTCACACACGGTCATCAATCCCCTAGCGCCCGTTCCCTCCTTATATGCCTCTCTGGCGATCTCCCTGAGCGCTTCGTCCGAGAAGATGGCCTCGATGCCGTATGCCTTGAAGGACCGCCGATATTGCTTTATTATCGAGCCCTCAGAGATTTTAAGGATCTGATATAGATCCTCCTCGTTGAGTCCCTCACATACCACGTGGACGGGAAGCCTTCCGATGAACTCGGGTTCGAACCCGAACTCTATGAAATCCTGGGAGGTTACCTGTTTGAGGTACCGATAATCATCCTCCTCGTCCTTCGACTTTATATCCGCCCCGAAACCGATGTTTCTCCTGTTTAGCCTTCGCTTGATTATCTCCTTGAGGTCCGTGAAGGCGCCGCTGACGATGAAAAGGATATGCTTGGTGTTGATCACCCGCCTTTCGACCTTGCCCTTGCGTTGGAATTCGGCGATCGCCCTGAGCTGCGATCCCACGTCATAGAAGGCGTTGAGATCCACCTCCGTCTCCTCCATGAGCTTGAGCAGGTTCATCTGCACACCTCTGCCGCTGACATCACGTCCTATGATGTTGGGCGCCGTTGCGATCTTATCTATCTCATCCAGATAGATGATCCCGTATTGAGCGAGCCTGATGTTCCCATCGGCCTGTATGACCAGATCCCGAACCAGATCCTCCACGTTACCGCCAACATACCCGGTCTCGCTGAACTTCGTGGCATCGGCCTTGACGAAGGGGACGCCGATCAGTTTGGCTATGAGCCTGACCATATAGGTCTTGCCCACGCCGGTTGGCCCGATGATGATTATATTTTGCTTTGAATACTCCTCGTCCCTCAAACTGGGATCGCGTTCACACTCCATGATATGGTTGTAGTGGTCACATATGGCGATCGCCAGCGCCTTTTTCGCCTCATCCTGTTTGATGACGTATCTATCGAGATATTCCTTTATGTCCTTCGGCTTGAAGTTGAAGTTCAGTTGTATCGGTTTCTCCTCTTCCTGTTTCTCCTTTTCACCGGTCTCGGCGGCCCCGGGGGGATAGAAGCCGAAGTGAACGGCACCGCCGTATTTTTCACGCAGCCGCTCCAGATCCTTTTGGAGCTCCTCAAACGTCGGATTTCTCATCCTCCATCACCAGCCTCGCCCTTTTCGACTTGATCTTCCCGATAGGGAAGTTTACAAAAACCGTGCCCGTTAGTCAACTTCCCCCTTCAGGGGAGACGCCTTCAGCCTGCAGCCACATGCAGATGACATCTAACCCTATGTCCGGGGGATATCTCCACATCGGGCGGCGGGACTGTCTTACAGATATCCATCGCTTCAGGGCATCTGGGATGGAACCGGCATCCTTCAGGCGGATTCACCGGAGATGGGGGGTCTCCTTGAAGGAGTATCCTCCTCCTTCCGGTGTTGGGTTCCAGCATCGGTATGGCGCTCATAAGCGCAAGGGTGTAGGGATGCTTCGGCTCAGCATAGAGCTCGTCCGCCCTTGCCGATTCCACAATCTCTCCCAGATACATCACCATAACCCTATCCGACATGTGTTTGACAACGGAGAGGTCATGTGAGATGAAAAGGTAGGATAGGTTCATCTCCTCCTTGAGTTCCATGAGCAGATTGAGTATCTGGGACTGTATCGAGACGTCCAGCGCCGAAACCGGCTCATCGCAGACGATGAAGCTCGGATTCAAGGCTATCGCCCTCGCTATGGCGATCCTCTGTCTCTGTCCTCCGCTCAGCTCGTGTGGATATCTATCGATATATGAGGAGGGGATGCCGACCCTATCGAGCAGATCCCTCACCTTTTTGTTTCTCTCCTCTCCCGACATGAGGCCATGAATCTTTAACCCCTCCTCCACCAGATCTCCCAGGGTCATCCGAGGGTTTAATGAGCTGTAGGGGTCCTGGAAGATCATCTGCATGTGTCTTCTCATCCCACGCATCTCTTTTCCCTTCAGTTTAAGGATGGATTTCCCCCTGAAGAGGATATCACCGGAGGTCGGCTCTATCAGGCGGAGCACGGTTCTGCCGAGCGTGGTTTTGCCGCAGCCGCTTTCCCCGACCAATCCCACGACCTCACCCTCCCTGACGGTAAAGGTGACGCCGTCCACCGCTTTCACGAATCCCTTTACCCTGGAGAAAAGCCCTCTTCTTAAGGGGAAATACTTTCTGAGTCCGATGACATCCAGCAGCGATCTATCCATCATGATATCTCCAGCATGCCACCATATGTCCTTCCCCAATCTCTTTGAGCTCAGGCTCGTCCGCCTTACACCTCTCCGCCGCGTAGGGGCAGCGGGGATGGAATTTACATCCCGTCGGATAATCCAGGGGATCGGGCACAATTCCGGGGATCGTGTACAACCTCTCACCACCGGGGTGATCCAGCCTAGGCCGCGATTTAAGCAGGCCGATGGTATATGGATGCTTTGGATCGCGGAAGAGATCATCTTTGGGAGCGCACTCCACCATCTTCGAGGCATACATCACTCCGACATGATCCGCTATCTCGGCCACCACGCCCAGGTCATGTGAGATGAAAAGGATCGACATGCCGTATTCCTCCTGCAGCTCACACATCAGATCCAGTATCTGCGCCTGAGTTGTCACGTCGAGAGCGGTTGTGGGCTCATCAGCTATCAGGAGCTTGGGATCACAGGAGAGGCCCATAGCTATCATAACCCTCTGTCGCATTCCGCCGGACATCTGATATGGATATTCGCCGAACCTTATGTGCGGGTCGGGTATGTTCACCCTAGCTAGCATCTCCAAGGCCATTTCTCTGGCCTCATGTTTCGAGACCTCCTTGTGCAGTCTGATCATCTCCACCATCTGATCGCCGATCGTAAGGACGGGGTTCAACGAGGTCATGGGGTCTTGAAAGATCATTGCTATCTCGTTCCCCCTGATCTCTCTCATCTCCTTAGGGCTCAGTTTCAGCAGGTCTCGGCCGTCGAAGTTTATCTCACCGCCAACGACCCTGCCCGGAGGGGGGAGGAGCCTCATTATGGAAAGGGCAGTTGCGGTTTTCCCGCATCCGCTTTCACCTACAAGCGCCATTGTCTCGCCCCTATTGAGGATGAAGGAGAGGCCATCCACCGCCTTTACGACCCCCTCCTCGATGAAGAAGCAGGTCCTTAGATCTTTCACCTCAAGCAGAGTTTTATCGTCCTTCCAGGTAGACATCGTGCATATCCATCCTTCCGTCCGGCGTCGGGGTCCAGTTTTTGACCGATCGTCTAACCCCGTATATCTCCTTGGGGCTGTAGAGGGGAACGACCGGCAGATCGTCATATATCAACCTCTGCACCTCGCGGAAGTAGGATCTTCTCTTTTCCATGTCCATTCCCGTTTCAGCTTTCCCGAGGAGTTCATCCACCTTCGGATTGGAGTATCCCATATAGTTACCCCTTCCGCCCGTTTTGAACACCGGTATCAGTATGCCGACCGGATCGAGGCTGGCGTTACCCCAACTGAAGAGGAAGAGATCCCTTTTATGTTTTTGCAGTTGGGGTTTTAACACGCCCCATTCCCATACCCTCACCTTTGCTCTGATGTCTATTTTCGCCAGATCCGATGCTATCGCCTCGGCTATCTCCTTGAGATCGCTGTCGGTATCAAGCTCCACCTCGAATCCGTCCCTATATCCCGCTTCCTCCAAAAGCCTCCTTGCCAGATCGGGGTCATACCGGTATGGCTTCAGCCGGTCGTTATATCCGAAGGCGACGGGGACGAGCGGTCCGGAGAGCCTGACGGCCATACCTTCGAGGATAGAGCTGATGATGAGGTCGACGTTTATGGCGTGGCTCACCGCCTGACGCACTTTAAGGCTGTTAAAAGGCGGTCTTGTGCAGTTCATGCCGAGGAAGAAGGATCGGGTTCCCTCGCACGATAAGACCTTCGTTTCGGGATCGGACTCAATCTGAGATACCATATGTGGAGGCAGATTCTGGATTATGTGGCATTCCCCCGCCTTCAAAGCGGCTATTCTACTCGCGGATTCAGGTATGGGTTTGAATATCAGGGTATCCAACTTTGCCGGACCTACAGGAGGTCTCTGCGGCGATCCGCCGTAATAACCCTTGAACCTCCTCATCACGAGCCTCTCCCCCTTCACCCATTCGACGAACCTGAACGGGCCCGTTCCAACAGGATGCTCGGCGAAGTAATCGTCCCCTTTCTCCCTGATATATTTTTCAGGCACGATCTCGATAAAGGTGAGCATAACCGGCAAAATCGGCCATGGTTTGGAGGTTTTTATGAGAACGGTATGATCGTCCTCCACCACAACCTCACTTACGGGCGCTATCAATCCCTTACGTGGCGATGATCTACCCCCTATCATGTTGGGCTTTATCACACGCTCGATGGAGAACTTCACGTCCTCAGCGGTGAAGGGATCGCCGTTGTGGAATTTCACCCCTCTCCTGAGCTTAAACCTCCATGTCAGGTCGTCGACTTTTTCCCATGACTTGGCCAGTTGGGGAACGAGGTTCATCTTCGAGTCCCTCGCCACGAGGCAGTCGAACATGTTCCTGAGGACCGACTCAACGGTTCTATCCCTATGCATGGCCGGATCGAGCGTTGGGAGCATCTGGGATATTCCGACAACCAATCTCTGTTCCTCCACCTTCTCGCCAGCGCAACCGACGAAGAGGAGGAGGGATGAGAGAATCGTCAGAACAGCGATACGCTTAGGCATCCTTAGAACACCTCCTTATTGAATTTATCTTTTACGCAATCTCGGCTCAAAGGCCTCCCTTAGTCCCTGGCCGAACAGGTTCAAGGTTAAAACGAGGATGACGATGGCCGCCCCGGGGAAGGTGGAGATCCACCACCCCGTCATTATGTGAGCCCTGCCCTCGTTGACCATTAATCCCCATGCAGGAGTCGGGGGTTGAACGCCCAATCCGAGAAAACTCAATGAGGCCTCTGAGAGAATGACGTTTGCCACGTCCAGCGTGCCCAAAACCACCACCGGTGTCAGCACGTTCGGAAGGATATGTCTGAATATGATGCAGAGATCATCGGCACCTATTGATCTGGCCGACTCGACATACTCCATCTTCCTGGCGGCCAGGACCTCCCCTCGCACGAGCCTGTAAAACGGAACCCACTCCTTATAGACGAGGGCGAGGATCAGATTTCTTATCCCCGGACCGGTAGCCGCCATCAGGGCTATGGAGAAGATCAGAAGCGGGAAGGCCAGGAGGATATCGACGATCATCGAGAGTATCGTATCTATCCATCCCCCGTAATATCCACCGATCAGTCCCAATACCGTCCCAACGGCAGCGGCGATCATAACCACCGTTACGCCTATGAATATGCTGATCCTGGAGCCGTAGATGATCCTGGAGAGTATATCCCTCCCCATTTGATCGCACCCAAGGGGATATCTCCAGCTTCCTCCCTCCATCCAGGCCGGTGGTTTGAGCCTTCGTGTGAGATCGCCGTCCTTGGGATCATGGGGCGTTATCAGAGGGGCAGCGATGGCCATAAGGATGAAGGATAGGACTATGATCCCACTTGCCAGACAGACCTTATCCCTTTTAAGCCTTCTCCAGTGATATCCCTTCATGTCACCTCGACCCTCGGATTGAGCCATATGTAAAGTATGTCCACCGCAAGGTTGACGAGCACATAGGTCGCAGCGTAGACCATGACTATCCCCTGGACGAGTGGGTAATCGCGGGCATAGATGCCGTTAACCGCCAGTGATCCGAGCCCCGGCCAACTGAAAACCGTCTCGACGATCATGTTGCCGCTTAAGAGCACCCCTATCTGCAGGCCCAGCACGCTCACCGTGGGGATCAGAGCGTTTTTAAGGGCGTGTTTCATAACCACCTTCCACTCCGGAAGGCCTTTGGCTCTGGCCGTTCGGATGTAATCCTGCTCCAAAACCTCCAGCATGTTCGCCCTTATCATCCTGACCGTGACGGCCACGGCTATCCCCCCAAGCGTGATGGCCGGGAGGATCAGATGGCGGATCGAGCTTAGAAGGGCCTTTACATCAAGCGTGATAAGGCTGTCAAGCAGATAGAGGCCGGTGATCCTGTGTGGTTCGGCGCCGAAGGTGCTCCTGCCTGAAATCGGCAATACCTCCAAACCCACGCCGAATATCAGTATCAAGATAAGCCCCAGATAAAAGCTTGGGAAGGATATCCCACCCAACGAAAGAAGCGTGACGATCCTATCGAAAATGGAATCGCGATACACGGCGGAGAGAACCCCCAGAGGGATGGAGATGACCACAGCTATCAGAAAGGAAGCGAGGCTTAACTCCACCGTCGCCGGTAGCCTGCTTTTTATGAGAGATATAACGGGCTGTTGCTCGGAGAAGGATCGGCCGAAATCGCCTCTCAGAGCGTTGAGGAGAAAGGCGGCGAACTGCTCGTGCAGAGGCTTATCAAGACCGTATTCTCTCCTGAGCGCCTCTATCTCCTCCTTCGTGACGTGTCCCGCCTCGCCTATCATCAGCTCTATGGGATCCCCGGGGGCGAGATGCATCAGCATGAACACGATGAAGGCCACGCCGAACATCGTGGGGATCAGTCTGATAAGACGTCTGGCGATTATAACCCAGATGCCCTTCATCCCCTCGAAAGCCTCCTCAGAATCTCAGGTGGAAGTATTTCCTTCAGGGAAGACGGCACGGGCAGATCCATACCTTCAGATCGCCATCTACGGATCGAGGCATATATAACGCCCGCCACCACAGCTTCATAATCCATGCCGAGTCCCTTGAAACCGGTCAGATAGTAGCTTTCGAAAACCGGCTGGCCGTTGATCTCGATGGCGTATAATCTGCCTTCATCGTCCATTATGACATCGGCCCTGCCATAATCCCTCAGCGAACAGGCGTCGTACATCCGCTCGGCGAACTCCGCCAGCCTGTCCCTCAACGGCTTATCATGAAGGGGTTCGGGCTCAATCGGTCTGGTGCCAGGAATTCCCTCTTTCATGCGATGCGTTATAACGATCGGCTTGGACCCCTTCCGAGGAACGAGCTCCGAGGGTGCTATGATCTTCCCCTTTCCGTTCCCCATTATCGATATGGTGAACTCCCTGCCGTGGATGTATCGTTCAGCAAACAGGCCCGATTTCGATTGTGAGATGAGCTCTTCGAGCCTCCTTTTGAGCTGCTCCCCGGTATAGAACACGTTATCCTCCGTTATGCCCCTACTGCCTCCTCCTATAATCGGCTTGAGGATCAAAGGATAGCTCTCCGGAGGGATATCATCTATATCTGAGACGGATTCGAGTCTAAAGATCCGAGGCGTTCTGATTCCATATCTAGCCCATATCTCCTTAGCTTTGACCTTCGAAAGGGCGTTGTTCAGGCCATCGGGATTTGACCCCACATATGCGATCTTCATCTTCTCCAGTAAGGGGCTTATCCTCTGTCTTCCGTCCTCATCGGTGGTATGATCTATGGCGGCGAAGACCAGATCGGGTTTGTATTCCTCTATATCCCGGATCAGACGATCCAGGGTTGTGACAAATCTATGGATGGGTTCGATATCCATCCTTTCCAGCGCCCTTGCCATTCTCTTATACTCCTTTAGCCTGCTGCCGCCGTAGAGTTCGGGGAATTGAGAGCTGAAGATGATCATCCTCATATTTCATCCCTCCCTCGGTTTAAGAGCGACGGTTATGAGCCTGTCCGCTTTATCCGCGGCGATCTCCCTATCCCTGAAATTTCCGAAGCATCTCACATCCTCAAATCCCGTTCCTTCGAGCAGGTATCGTATCTCCGGATACGTCAGCAATCTTATATGATGAACCTCTCTGTTCTCCAGCGTTTCCGATCCGATCTTTATAGTGGCATGTTCAGTTTGAACCCATATGGCGTTGACCTCATCTATACGGTATTTCAACCTACGTTCGACGCTGATGCCATCTCCTTTTCCTCTATGCACCTCTTCGCTTTGGAATCCCACCCTGAAGAACTTGAAGGGGCTTATCAGATCGAGGATCAAAATCCCGCCCGGCCTGAGGGATCTATGGAAACCCTTCAGGGCGGCGACTATCTCATCGTTTTCGTTGAGGTGATTGAGCGAGCTGAACATGCAGAACATGGCGTCGAAGGTTCCTGATTTGAACGGCAGATACCGCATATCACCTCGGACCACCGGGAGATCTCCGCCCTCCTGAAGACAGCAGGAGAGCATGGCGGAGCTGAAATCGACACCGATCACATCATATCCGAGCCGCCTGAGAGGTATGGCAAGCCTCCCTGTGCCGCAGGCAATATCCAGGACGAGATTCACCTCCCTGTGAGCGAGACTTCGGAACGCCCAGTCCAGGAAATCGACCTCAGCCTGTCTGTCCCTTATCCTATCGTATATTATCCGACAGTATGTCGCGAAGAGCTCGTTATATCTTCTATCTTTATCTCTTTCCATATTATCTCCACCCTTTCCTTCTCAGAGAGGATATTCCCGTTCTCATCCACGGCATAGCATGCACCGTCTATGATTTTAGTCAGGACATTTCCCCTGGTATCCTTTGATGGCAGAATCTGCGGTGCGTCCAGAATACCTGTTCTCACGGCATCGGCGAGGTTCTTCGGATCCGTGAACGGGTCATCGCATCGTTCTTCGCCGAGCCTTTTTATAGCGTCCAATATCACCTTTGCCTCGGCTTTCAGCTCCTCCTTTCTTCGCTGCACGTCGGGATCAAGGGTCATCTCAGGCATACCGTTAATGGCGTTTTCCACCACCTTATGGGCGATTCGGCAGCTTTCGATGACCTCCTCTGCTTTTGCAGCGTGGTCGCCCTCACAATATCCGACCACATGCAGTATCTCAGGTTTAAGGGACATCTGAAGCATAACTGAGGAGGCGAGCTGCCCCTTCGCCATATCCAGATCCGACGGGAAACTCATCAATCCCGCCCTCGTCTCACGATGCACCGTGAAATCATCCTCCTCGATCGCCTCCACCATCTCCACGGCGGCCAGCATCTTCGCCAGATCCATCTTAAAGGAGAGGCCGGGCGGGGTGTTAAACATCAACTGCATGACATAATCCCTGACGCCTAACCTTTTAGCTATGTAGGCGCTAAGGAACGAATCAGCCACATATACAGCATCATGTGCACCTCTGAGCGTCCAATGGTGTGGATCATTCACTTCGACCGGAATCCCCCTTTCAGCATGCCATCTTATCGCCTCCATATGTGCCCTTATGGACTCCTCCAGTTCCATCGGCCCTCTGCGATCGATTCTGTTGAACCAGAATATGGGTATGGCGGCGAAGCAGTTGTTTATGGTATCGAGGAATATACGGGCCATCTCCACGAGATCGCTCGTTCCGGCGTAGATCCTCAAAAGGGGATAATTTCCGCATCTGGAGGCCTCATAGAGCATCCTGAGCTGCTCTACATTCCTTATCGGCACACCTCCCGCTCCTCTACGCGATGGATCCTGTCGTTCGGGATGTAGGAAGTTCTCCTGAGCATCCTGATCGGGCGCTATCGAGATGATATCCAGAACCTCCGACTCAGCAATGCGTTTGATTCCCTCAAGTGTCTTCTGGAAGGAGGGAAGGCCGAAATGATGTCTGATAAGGGGATATGGATACCTCTGGGCGATCCTGCCCAAGAGGGTGGAGGCATGATACTTCCTTACCATACGGCTCCTTTCACCTCGGAGAAAGGAAAGGACATCCTCCAGGTTCGTATTTCCCCCGAAGACGACGTCGAAGAAATGCATGTTTCTGGCTATTTGGGCCACGGGTTCGGTTCCACCGAAGACATATATCCTGTTCTCCCTTAACCTCTTTCCCTCGATAATCTGAGCTAATCTCCTCAGCCAGATCTCTCCCGTTTCGGGACTGAGTCTATAGCTTATGGCCACGATAGCGGGGTTGGTATCCCCTATCATCTCCGCCACCCTTTCAGGTTTTACGGCGGCGCCTATGAAGATAGTCCGATATCCTTCCTCTCTTGCCAGCTGGAGGAAAGAGAGGATTCCCGCCACGTGCACACACTCCCCTAAGCACGCTCCCAGTATAAGTCTCCCTTCGGGCATAGTATCCCCCCTTTCATATCAGGATTTGTCGAGGGCTAGGCAGTAGCCGTGACGTAAGGCTTTTCGCCTTGAGGGAGCACGAGTTTGAAAGAGGTTACAGCCTCAGGCCCTTCCAGGGCGAGGCGTCTTATCTCTCGGATGGAAAGTCCCTTCAGGCCGAGGGTCTCGGCTGTCCTACCTATCTCCCAATAATTCACGTCATGCACGATACAAGCGAGATGAACGATGGAGCGGATGGTAGGGGTTGGAACCTGCAACATCTCCCCTATCGAGGCCAGGGGGACAAGGCTTGTGGGGACATCCTCGGTGATGTATCTGTGGTTCAGGGTATCCGGTGCAGATATCCCCTCATAGGCCGAATTTTTTCGCAGCGCGTCGTAAAGCGTTCTACCCGCTACGTCATACGCCAGATAAAGCCACTCCCTGGCCGTGTAGGTTCTCACACCCAGCGCTGCGGCCACTGCGACTCGTTCTCTGTCTATCTCCTCAAGCACACGAGCTACAGATGGTGTTACCCCCTCAGTGTAGTAGTCGAATTTCTCCCTGAGCTCGACCCTTGGCGTGTTAAGGAGCAGAAGAGCCGGGTGGAAAACGGCGCCTATGTTGTTGAAGCTGGTGTTGAGCACCGTATCGGCGGGGACGAACTGCGGGAAAGCTTTTCTGACAACCCTTAAGACTTGAGGAGTTAGATAAGCCGGCAAGGCGGCCAGCGGAACGCTATTTTTTATCCTTCTTATCATCACCCTATAGGGGTTTACGGTCCGGGAAGCGTAGAGGAAAGTTTGGGCCTCCGCTATTATAACACCCTCGGATGCCTCAAACCTTTCCAGGATGTTGACGAACTCCAGCGCTCCGCCAGTTCTACCAGGGTTGAGGATGACGATTTGATTCGGATTTAGATAGGGCGCCGATATCCTGGCTATGTAGCCGTGACCTGTGGCAGGGATCGCCACCATTACGACGTCCGATTCCGACAACGCCTCTTCTACATCGGCTGTGGCGGTCCTGATTCTACCGAAACCCTCAACCGCTCCCATGACCTCGATTCCACCTCGTTTCCTCACCCCTTCTAATCTCTCTTCGCTTCGGTTCCAAAGGATGACGTCGAATCCCATAATCGCCAGATGGCCGGCCATCGCCAGGCCGCCGTTTCCCGCTCCCATAACGCAAAACCTCGGCGACCGCCTCAAACGGCATCACCTCCCTGTATTATGTTTTATCTCCTAAACCCTAGCGGCAGGAAGAAACATAGCTGAGAATTACGATAACCGAACTTCGGCTGGTCTCTTTTATTTTAACGACAAAATG
>CAZHVH010000043.1:0-15260 GCA_964535855.1 uncultured bacterium | reverse complement strand
ACTTCGATCTTAATTATAACGGATTGCTCCTCACAGAAGCAACCCCGCCTTAACCTGACTAGGGCTTTTCAATGATTTAAACCGCCGAGACGCTGAGAACGCAGAGATCCTATGAAGCTACCAGCAACCGGCCTTAACAGTAGTAGGGGCTAGGCATTCAAAGAAGAATGCCTAGCCCCTACTATGCTTGATTATGATAAATCGTTGAAAACCCCTAGATGAAGAAAAGCTCTCTTGAAATGCCATGGGATATCTGATAATCTTATTCAGCGTTTAAACCTCGAGATGGAGGATACGATTTGCCGTTCAGATTCGCTCAATCCCCTCTCCTATGGTTTATCATCCCTATCCTGATGATCGGCATCGGAGCGGGGATATGGGACCTGCTCCGGACAAGGAGGATCGGATATATCGCCCCGATCTCTATCAGGCGACGGACCCTGAGGCTATCCCTGCTTATCGGCTCGCTTCTGTTGCTTCTGTTATCTTTGGCAAGGCCACAATACGGCCTCAGATCGGAGGTCGTAGAGATTCCCTCGATGGAGCTCATTATCGCCCTGGATGTCTCGGCCAGCATGTCCGGCGAAGATGTCTCGCCAGATAGGTTCAGCAGGGCGAAGGAGGAAGCGCTTTCTCTACTGAAAAGGACCTCAGGCGATCGGGTCGGCGTCATACTGTTTGCGGGTAGAGCCTTCCTCACCTGTCCCATAACCGAGGATCTGGAGGCGGTACACTCAGTCATAGATTCCGCCCAAATAGACATGATCCCGACGCCCGGGACCGGACTCACACCGCTTATCGATGAGGCCATCCGTTCCTTCTCGCGCAGAGAGGATATCCCTAAGGGTCTGGTGATCATAACTGACGGAGAGGCTCATGAGGAAATAGGGGAGATATTAAGGGCTGCTGGGAAAGCTCGTGATGAGGGCATCAGGATATTCTGTATTGGGATCGGCACCGTTCAGGGAGCGACTCTCCCCGAGAAAGGGGTTATCTCCAGGCTTAACCCGAAGGTGCTGGATGGGATATCCAAGGCCACAGGAGGGAGCTGGGCGACAAGGGCCGAGGATATCTGGCCCCAAATCGCATCGATCGGGAGGGGAAAGGTTAAAAGGGAGTTCATCAGATATGCGGAGAGATTCCAGTATACCGCCCTGCCGGCGTTTATCCTTTTAGCGGTGGAGGCATTGCTATGACCAGATACACGGCTATACTCATCGGTTCGATCCTCATATTTCTCAACTCCTTCTGGATGATGCACGCATCTATATGGAACGCGGGGTATCCCACCACGGTTTCGCTCTTCTACAACGTGATATTCATTATCTTCGTCGTCACACTGTTGAACCTCGCCATACGACGGTTGAGGGCGAATCTCGCCCTCGATCGAGGTGAACTTCTGCTGATATATGTGATGCTTTCGGTCGCATCGGCGGTGGGCGGGTTAGATATGCTTCAGATACTCATCCCCCTTATAAGCGGTGTTTTCCTGCTGGCCACGCCCGAAAATGAATGGAGCTCGCTTTTCGGGAAATATATCAAGGATTGGATGGTGGTGAGGGATAGGGAGATCTTACTTCTCTACTCGCAGGGCGAATCCAGCTTTTACCTGCGCAGACATTTATTGGCCTGGATGAAACCCATAGCCGCATGGGGCTCGCTCGTCGTGGCGTTGATCATCGTCATGGCCTGTATAAGCGTAATCCTCAGGCGGAGATGGACTGAACAGGAGAAGCTGAGCTATCCGATCATACAGCTGCCGCTGGAGATGAGCCATATGGATTTCTGGAGGAACAGGTTGATGTGGTTAGGGTTTACGCTCGCCGGCGGGATGGATGTGATAAACGGCTTACATTTCCTCTACCCATCGGTGCCGGGCATAGGGGGTAAACTATATGATATCGCTCCCTTCTTCACCGAAAAGCCGTGGAACGCCATCGGATGGACGCCCGTGGCTCTTTTCCCGTACGCCGTCGGCATGGCCTTTTTCATCCCGCTTGACCTCTCCTTCTCATGCTGGTTCTTCTACATCTTCTGGAAGATCGAACGGATAGCTGCCGCCTCGATGGGATTCAGGAATCTGCCGGGGTTTCCGTATCTGGATCAGCAGGCGTCGGGAGCCTACCTTGGCCTCTTTGCCGTGGCGATGTGGGGTAGCAGGAGGTATCTGGGCGAGGTGATGAGGAAGGTGATCCGCGGCGAGGTGGGGAAACAGGGGGAGTCCGTCAGCTACAGGATCGCCTTCGTGTTAGGCGGTGCCGCCTTCATCTACATATTGTTTTTCTGTCTCAGGGCCGGGATGAGCCTTTGGGTGGCGGTGGCCTTCTTCGTCCTATATTTTGCTCTCTCGACGGCGATAACACGCATGAGGGCTGAGCTGGGGTCACCCGTTCATGATCTGCATTTCTCAGGGCCGGATATGATCCTCACGACCGCTCTTCCCACCCGATCCTTTAGCCCATATGATCTGACGACGATCTCCTTCTTCCATTTCTTCAACAGGGCATATCGCGGCCATCCGATGCCACATCAGCTTGAAGGGTTCAAGCTTGCCGAGAGGTCCGGCATGAACGTCCGGAGGTTGTTCGCTGCCATCATCATCGCCGGCATATTGGGTTTCTTCGCCTCGGCGTGGGGATATCTGGATGCCGCATACAGATATGGCGGCAAGACGGGATATGCCTGGAGAGCCTTCAGCAGGCTTGAAAGCTGGCTTACGGCGCCCCGGCCGACCGATATCCCGGCCACGTCCGCCATCGTCGTGGGGTTCGGATCGACATTGCTCCTCTACTGGATGAGGATGAGGTTTTTCTGGTTTCCCTTTCATCCCGCCGGATTCGCCGTCTCGAACAGCTGGTCTATAAACCTCTTCTGGTTCTCGATCTTCGTCAGTTGGTTGGTGAAATATCTGATACTCAAGCACGGGGGGATCAAGACCCATAGGAAGTTGATTCCGTTTTTCCTGGGATTGATCCTGGGTGAGTTCGTCGTAGGAGGGTTTTGGACGCTAAGAGGGGTGCTCTTCAAAACGCCCACATATAAGTTCCTGTTTTAACTGCATCCACCGCCGGTCGCTCATGTCAAGTCAAAAGATAATGTTACCAGGGGAACTTCGCTTAGACCCTTATTTCTCCTTATCTCCTCTATCTTGAAAGGGGGTGGTAAAAACCGGAGGCAAGTCAGGTTAAGGCGGGCGGGGCTTTTCAATGATTTGGTATGATCAGGCGTGGTAGAGACACGTCCCTGTGCATGCCCTCGATTCTGGCAGGCACGGGGGCCTGCCACTACAGCGCTGGCGAAAATCGTTGAAAACCCCTAATGCCTCGCCCCTACTCTTGACATACCATTCCCGATGCGTGATACTTAAAGGCATTCGCGCTTAAAAACAGGGGAAAAGAGGTGCGTTATGGGAAAGGTCAGGCTCGGATTCGTCGGTTGTGGCGGGATAGCCGAGTCCCATATGAAGGGGATAGCTAAACATCCCGACGCCGAAATCCTCGGTTTCTGCGATATCAACGAAGCCAGGGCAAAAGATATGGCCCAGAGGTATGGCGCCAAAGGCGCTAGGGTTTATACCGATGCCGAGGTGATGTTCAAAGATGTCGAGTTGGACGGCGCCTATTTCTGCCTTCCACCCTTCGCCCACGGCTCGGAGCTTTACGCCATCGAGGCTGGAATCCCCTTCTTCGTCGAAAAACCGATCAACCTATACCTAAACCAGGCCCAGGAGATCCTGGCAGCCGTCAAAGAGAAGGGGCTGATGACCAGCGTCGGATATATGAATAGATACAGGAAGGGGATTCAAACCGTTAGGTCACTCCTGAAGGATGATCCGCCGATACTGGTTCTGGGAGGATGGATCGGCGGAACGCCCAAGGCCGGTCCAGGCGGAGGAATATGGAGCTGGTGGATAATCAAGGATAAAAGCGGCGGTCAGTTCCACGAGCAGGTGACCCACACCGTCGATCTGACCAGATTCCTCTGCGGTGAAGTTGTGGAGGTTCACGCCTTTGCGGCCAAAGGGCTTAATAAAGGCGCTCCGGAGAATTACTCCATAGAGGATGCCTCCGTGGTGAACCTCAAGTTCAAGGGAGGCGCTGTGGCAAACCTATGGGCCTCTTGTTCGGCCAACGCGGGGGGCGGTGGCGTGACCCTGTCGATCTACGCTAACAGCACGACGGCCCTTTTCACAGGTTGGGAGCACTCTCTGAGGCTGCTGCGGCAGGGTGAGGAGGAGCAGAGGTTCCCCGGCGAGCCGAATATCTTTGAGATCGAGGATGATGCCTTCATACGAGCGATCAAGGACAGGAATCCCTCTTTGATCATGTGCGATTATGAGGACGGTCTGGGAACGTTGAAGGTCACCCTTGCCGCTAACGAGTCGATGAAGACAGGCAAACCCGTTCATATCGGGTAAACGGACATGGTAGGGGCGAGGCATTCCATACTTGAATGCCTCGCCCCTACTTGCCAAAGTAACCGTGTAGGTGCTATACTTTAGCGAATGATCCTTCCAGGGGGTGAGAGCTTGGCCGTGGTCACCATCTCCAGACAACATGCCAGTGGAGGCGATGAGATAGCCTTAAAGCTCGCCGAAAGGCTGGGATACGATCACGTCAATAAGGAGCTGATCTCCGAGGTGGCCAGGCGCGCAAGCGTCCCGGAATCAGAGGTCGAGCGTTTCGATGACAGGGCTGAAAGCCCCATATCCAGGTTTCTCTCCAAGCTGTTTTCATCCGAGAAATACGCCTCCTATCTGGGGATAGGATCGGCCTATCTGGAAAGCAGTGCCCCTTATTACCTGCCCAGCATCGCTCTCCTTGAGGTATGTTCCGCGGATCTACCCTCCCTGGAAAGGGAGGAGTTCGTCAGATTTATAACTGCCACCATAAAAGATCTCCATAGGCGTGGGAATGTGGTGATCGTCGGGAGGGGCGGTCAGGCGGTCCTCAGAAATGAGAGCGATGTGGTCCACATAAGGATTGTGGCGCCGTTTAAGTTCAGATGTCAGAGGTTGGCCGAAAGGCTTGATCTCCCTCTTAAGGAGGTCGCCGAAAGGCTAAAGGAGATGGATGAGGGGCGGATGAATTTCCTGAAACAGTGTTTCGGCGTCAATCCGGACGATCTATCCCTTTATCACATGGTCATTAACGCGGCGAAGGTAGATCAGGAGATAGCCGTGAGATCTATCGCCGATCTGGTCAGGTCGACGGAGGGTGAAAGGTGAGATGGAGGATCGAGGTGGGATACAGGGAGGGTGTATTCGACGCCCTCGGACACCTTACCGGACAGGATATCCGTGATCTCGGAATAACCGGTGTCAGTGAGGTCAAAACGGGAGGGATATATTGGATCGAAGGGGATCTTTCCGAGGATGAGGTTCATCGCATATGTCGGGAACTGCTAGCGGATCCGATCACACAGGAGTATGAGTTTTATCCGGCCGATTCCCCCCCTTCTCTCCTGCCCGATGCATGGGTCGTTGAGGTGAGATACAAGCCCGGCGTCACGGATGCGGTCGGCGACAGCGTCGTGAAGGGCGTTCGTGACATGGGCATAGATTCGATCCGCCGAGCTCAGACCGGCAGGAAATATATCATCAGAGGCAATCTATCTAAGGATGAGATCGAAACTATCTGCCGTCGGCTTCTTTATAACGACGTCATTGAGATTTACGATCTTTTCGGCGGTTAGCCTCGCCCTTGTCACATCACCCTGTCTGGCGGAATTCATCCTCTTTTCGGAGGGGGAACCCACCTTTAAGGTGGTGATCGGAGATGACCCTTCGCCTACAGAGGAGTTCGCTGCCGAGGAGATCGCCTTTTTCGCTCAGAGGATGTGCGGAGTGAGGCCCGAGATCATCCCCGAGAGGTCAATTCCGCCGTCAAGGGCGATCATCATGGGCACTCCCAAAAGCTCATACCTGATCCGAGATGTCTCCGATCTCCTTCATCTGGATCACCTTAGGAAGGACGAGGGATATGTGCTCAGGATATCACCAGGGAGGATCTACATAGGGGCGAGATCCGATCGCGGTGTGCTCTACGGCGCCTATGAGCTTCTCGAGAGAACGATCTCAAAGGCGACCGGTATGGAGGTGGTGAGCCTGGATTTCCGAATCCCCCGCGTCAGATTCCTGTCCCTGGATGATCGAACGATCAGGTCGGAGCCGTATTTCCCCATCAGGGCAACCCTTGACCCCGAAGATGTGGACTGGCTCGCCAGACACAGGGTGAATTTCAGTTTGGCCGAGGGGGTCTGGTCGGGAACGGGGGTTGATGACGGAATCGCGAGCGCTTTCAAGTACGTCCTCGCCCCGAGGTTTGATGAGTATCAGGATGAGCCGTGGCTTGCCAGATGGGAGAGGGTAGGTAGATTGACGGAGAGGTTTCAACAGCTCAAACGCCGCGGGATAGAGCCGTATCTCTTCATGTACCTCATGGGTGAGCCGACAAAGGCGCTCATAAGGAACCATCCCGAACTGCTCGGCCAGTCTCTCCCCGGGGATTCGTTCGATCAAACTATGCCCTACCATCCGCTCTGCTGGTCGAACCCGAAGCTTAGGGAGCTGTTGAGGGATCTGATCGGGGAGATCGTCAGGACGTATCCGGATCTAGCGGGCATACATCTGAGGGCGTGGGGTACCGAGACAAGGCCGTGCAGGTGTCCGAAATGTCTGGGACGGGAGGGAGAGCTGCTCTGGGAGATCATATTCGACCTTATAGAGGCTGCAAGATCGGTCAGGCCGGATATCAGGTTCTGTATCTCGGGATATGGGGCCAAATGGTTGAGAGATCCAGAGGGTACCTACCTTTCCAAATTGCCTCCCGGAACGATAATCCTCAAAAAATGGGGATTGGACGGTGAACCGACCGACGATCCGGAGATACCGGAGGATCTGATAAAGAGGTTTGACGAAGGGAAACGGCTGGTCGTGATCTCACATGATGTGGAGGAGGTCATGCCGCTTTGGATGTTCGAGGGGGACCTGTTCGCATCTGGGGTGAGAAGGTATCTGGGAGGGGTTTATGAGGGAAGGCTGGGAGGTTTTACACTGCAGGGCGGGGTAGGACTGGGAGGTCTGGATAAGATCATAAGCGCCGCCCTCAACTGGTCGCCCGAGTTGGATTACCTTTCACTGGCGCGCAATTATCTCGCCTCGATCTACGACGTCTCCCCTGCCCTGCATATACTTAAGGCGCTTCAGGCCAACGAGCACGCACTCTCCAGCTACTTCTCGGATTTCTGCGGCACCCTATCGATCACAGGCGGATACGGCGATGGATCAAAGGGGTTCGCCACCAGACTATGGAACCTGGTAGGGGATGAGGCCGTAAAGGATACTCTGTCCATCCCGTCGAGGGAGAAGGCCGAGTTCGCCGTCGGGAGATTAACCTCCCTGTTGCCTCAGATTCAGCTTTCAGCGAACGAGATGGCGTTGGCCGTGGAGGAGGCCAGGAGGACAAACCAGAACGGCGAGTTGTGGTTAGAGGACGCCTTGCACATGATGCGGTTCTGGAATGAATTCTTCGAGGGCCGGCTCTGCCTTGTTGAAGCCGTGCAGATGGGCTTCGAATCTAAGCCCCCCGATCGGATCGCCGATAAGCTCAACTCGGCCGTGGAACACTCCAGGGCGATGAAAATCGAGGTGAACGAGATAAACCAGTTCGTGAAGGTCTTCAGTTACACCGATCAATACTGCAGGGATTCCCTCTCGAAGAAGCTGGACGGGGAGCTATATCTACTCGAGACCTTCGATCCTCGAAAGCTGGTGCGAACGGAGGAGATCTCAGCCATACGTGAGGATCGTGAGGAGTTGAAGATAAGGGAGCTGATGAACGTGCCCAATCCCTGTGAGGATCGGACGACCTTCATATGGGTGCTCTCCGGTGAGGGCGATGAGGCGGAGATATCGATCTACACGCTCACAGGCAGGAGGGTGATGAAATTCAACCATCTCGAGGCCAAAAAGGGTCGAAATGAGCTGGACGTTCACATCGACCTGCCTAACGGCATCTATCTCTACAGACTCACGGTCAGGGGGGACTCGAAGAGGATAAGCAGGATCGGGAAACTGGCCGTGCTGAGATAGAGGCAAGATAGCCATCAGCCCCCAAGTTTCTTACACACCTCCCGTCTCATTTATCGCCTCGGTGATGATTTTGAGGCTTCTCCTCCAGGCATCCTCCGGTATGTTCTCAGTCACTCCGAAGAGAACCCTGTCCCCTGGGATAGCCTCTCTCAGAAGTCTCATCGTCACCTCCCTTATCCTTTTAGGGGGCGCGACGTGTATCGATGAAGGGAAATTTATCCAGATCACCTTATCCGGCCACGATCTTTTAGCCTCATCCAGAGGCAGATCTCCGTCAGGCGGGGGTGTAAAGGCTTCTATAACGTCGATCGGAGTCTCTCCTATTTCACGGACGATCGATCTGAGGGGACCGTCCATATGTGTCACGACCTTCTTCCCATTTGAATGCATCAGATCTGCCACCTCGCGGTAGTACGGGATAAGATATCTTCTGAAAAGCTTTGGGCCGGTGATCGCGCCTGTTATGTTATCCGGACACCACACCAGCATGGCAGGCGAGTTGGCGACAATCCGCCACATTTCCCTCTGTTTCTCCAGAATCGTCTCGAAGAGCTCCTCCACGAGCGTTGGGTTTTCGTGGAGATCCACGCTTAGTCTCTCTATCCCCGTAAACTCTATCCACATCTTCTGAAATGGAGCCCTTTCCAACCCGGCCATTATCACTCCCCGTTCTCCCATTCGCCCTTCGGCTTCCACGAAGGAGTCGTAGTTCGGTCGATAGATGGTATCCTGAACGATGAATTTCAGGATCCTGTACTCCTCAAGGCCTTTTACGAGGTGCTCCTTGACCCATAAACTGCCATATCCTCGCTCCCTCCTCACCCTTTGAGTTAAACATCCCACCGGAGTTTCGAAGAGGTGGAACACTTCCTCGGGCGTCTCCCGTCTGGTGACACGCACGTTCGGCCTTTCGACGATGTAGGGAGAGACGACCGAGACCAAACCCAGCCCCATCTCAATCAGTTCATCAGCTTCGGGTGATCTGGGAAGCAGCCCTGAGTAGATCGTCCAGGCCAACCTATCTGTCTCCCTGCCGGTGATCGTCCTCAGTATTCTCTCTCTTGGCGTCAAAGCTCCCCTCCTTTGTTTTCTTGCGGGTAAGATTTTACCTCATTCGCCAGCGGTCCGTAAAGATGCCTTAGTCATTTGTCGTCATCGGGTCATTCGGCTTCGCCGTCATTCAAAATGACTACAAATGACCATAAATGACTACAAGTGACTATAGATGACGTTCTTCTTCAGCTGCGACGGACTGCAGACGACTGACGGTGGACGTTATGATTGACAGATCTCCGCTGAGAGAGGATAATATTAAGGCGACTTAAACGATATGGAGGAACCGATGAGGAGTTCAGCGATTTGTCTCGGCTTGATCCTCCTGGTTTTAGCAATGGCCGGATGTGCCATGGCGCCTCACAAACCGGCGGGAATTGATGTGAGCTACATCCGAAATATCGTCCCCTTCTCGCAGCCGCCTCTCACATTGGGGGAGGATGAAAACGGAGAGATCTACGGAACTCCGGATGAAGATGGGGATGGGATCAAAGATAATCTGAAGGCTGAGCTCTTGGAGCTCGTTCGAAAGTTCTGTCCAACGCTTATGCTCGATATCTCCGATACCGGTGGAGTGCTCTCAAGGCCGCTTTTGCCTATGCCTGTCGAGACCTTTGCCAGGAAGCTGACCATAGACCGGTTCTCGATAGCGCCTTTCAGGTGGAGGGGCAGGGAGATGATAGATCTCTCCGAGATAGACGATAGGAAGCTCTCGCTCCTTTCGAAGTATTTCAGCCGTAGGGTGAAGATCAAACCTAGCGATGAGATGAAGGTAGCTTTCTTCGATTTCCCGGGCGATTCGCCCGATGAGTGGCTATGGGCGTTAAACGTCATACAATGGATGGAGGGATATAGACCAACGGTCTACGCTCATCCCTTCATACTCAAACCCTCTGAGGGTGATAGGAAAGTCGTCATCCAATACTGGTATCTTTTCCCGTTTGACGGATGGGGGGAGGTACATGAAGGGGATTGGGAACACGTCAACGTGATCGTCACAAGCCTCGACCCTAAGGGGGCTCAGCTGCTTGAGGTCCAGTTCTACTTTCAGGGATTCGTGACCTCTCTCTCAAGCGTGGAGCTGGATGGGTTGACCCATCCCGTCATCTATGTCGGTGGCGGGGCAAGGGGGTCTCATGGGATGTATCCGTATCCGGGCAAGTGGTTGGGAATGAGAAATGGGAAGGGGGCCGAGAGGGTTTACGGCAACTTCAGAGTGAGCTATAAGGATTTCGAGGTGAACTTGATCCCGGATGCTGAGGCGGTAAAACTCGAAAAGCTGAGTCCCAAGGAGCGAGGGAAGATCATATGGCTCAAACTGAACGTCAGATGGGGCAGACCCTGGATGGGCGGCAGGGGAGACAAAGCGATTATCACACTGAGTGCTGATTCCGAAGGATATGCTCCCTTCGGCCCTGCTTTCTCGACGGCGTGGAACAGATCGGGAGAGTGCCTCGGATATGAGGTTTATCATCCCAGGCCGAAAAGCTGGCTGGAGTTATTGCCGACAAGCGACATAGTGGAACATCTCATCACCGGCCAGCCTGTCTTTGAAAACGCCGAAAATCGATAAAAAGGGGGTGAGCCCCGTGCGGGCTAAGATTTTATTAGTGATGGTGATATCTCTGATCATAGCTTCCTCCGTTTTTGGCGATCTGAAGAGGATGAGCTGGAGGGGATTTTGAAACGAAACCTGATCTGCATCATCGCAGTTTTAACCTTGATAGCGCCTTTATCACTGGGGGATGATTGGGTTGATGGAACGCCATGGGCGATGAAGATCTACAAACGGCTTAAGCCGGTCTCAGCTCCAACCCCTCCACGTCCTATACTCGCTCCGAGGTTAGGCGAACGTAGGGAGTTCTTCGCCCTCGACCTGCAAAGGGGAAGGCAGTACATCACCTCTGCAACCCTGAGGGGAATAGGCATACACTGCTATATATTCGTTGAGGATAGACAATGGAACAAGACGGTCACCCTCCTAACCGTCGAGCTTCTAAAAAAAGCGTTCGATGGACAGATATATGGGATCGTCACGAATGCCTTCGGCACACCTCCGGATATAGACGGCGATCCGAGGATATACATACTGCTGCTGGATATCCCCAATGTGAACCTCCCCGGTGGGGAGTATATCAGCGGATACTTCAGTCCCGTCAATGAGGAGAAGGGGACGTTATTCGATCCGTACTATGGGGTGTTTCTCACCAGCAACGAGGTGGAGATGATTTATCTCGACTGTAACCCGCAGAACCCCTATTCTGATACCGCTCGATCGACCCTCGCCCATGAGTTCCAGCATCTCATCCACTGGAAGAACGACAAGGATGAGGAGACATGGGTCAACGAAGGATGTTCTATGTTGGCCTCTTTCCTGTGCGGATACGGGGATCAGATGAAAAACCACGTGAGAGCCTTCGAAAGAAATCCATCCACCTCATTAGTGAGCTGGCCCAGAGGGGGGGAAAGCCTGCTGGCGAGCTATGGCGCTGCTTACCTTTGGATGCTCTACATATATGAGCATTGCGGAGGCATCACGGCTGTAAGGGCGATCGCGCAGAACAAACTAAATGGGATCGAAGGGGTCGAATCGGCTTTGAGCTCACTTGGGATTCATCGATCCTTCGACGAGCTCTTCTCGGACTGGAAAGTGGCGAATCTCATCGACGATAAGAACCTGGAGAGAGGTAGATACGGATATGCCCATATCGATATCCATGCCCGCCCCTCCAAAATTATACGCGGATATCCGGCGGAGTTGAGGGGAAGGAGATTGAACGCATATGCATCGGACTATATCCAGCTTGATCCATCGAGGGAAGGCCGATTGAATCTTCTCTTCGAGATGGGGAGAGGTGAAAATCCCGATGTGCGCACGGTTATCCTTAAGGACGACAGGGCGGAATCGGTCGGAAGGATGGAGATCAGCGACGAGACGGGTGTGGGAAGATGGGTTGTGGATCGATTCGGATCACCCTATGGTCCCGTCATTCTAGCGATCAGTTTTTCGTCTAGAAATTCCGAATATGGGATCTTGGCGCGATTCGGGGGTAAGATCAGTTTTTCGGTGACCGCCGTGCCGAACCCCATACACGGCCGATACTGGGAGGTGATCGCCATACCCTCCGAGAACCCAGGGGCCGATATTCCATATCTGCGTCTGATACTCAGGGGTAGAAGGGTGGGGGAGGATCTGAGAATGAGGGCGATGTCGAGGGGCAAGGTCTTCGTCGCTGGCTTCTTCATCCCCAACTACATCGATCCCGGAGAATTGACCTGGCAGGTTTTCTTTTTGGGGGAGAAAATCGGCGAGGGAGGATTTCACTGAGGAGGTTGAACATGGACAGACTTGCCCAGCTCTATCTCGAGATACTCAAGGAGATAGGGGAGGATCCACAGAGGGAAGGGTTGATCAAGACGCCGACCCGAGCGGCCGATGCGTTGAGGTTTCTCACACAGGGATACAACCAATCGCCCGAAGAGGTGCTCAACGGCGCCATCTTTGAGAGCGATTACGACGACATGGTGATCGTGAAGGATATAGAGTTCTACTCGTTATGCATTCACGGGAAGTCAATCCTCTACACGCCGGATGGTTATCGTTTTGCCCATTTAGTTCGTCCTGGCGATCGTTTGCTTACTTTGGATCTCACCACGAGGAAGCTGGTAGAGACTGAAGTTCTTGCTGTATCGGTGAGCAAGCATCGTGAGCGATTTCGCATACGGTTTTCGAACAAGCGAGAGCTTATTCTTACAGGTGATCATCCACTTTACGTCATTGGCAGGGGATTTGTCCCAGCAGGTAAACTACGGGTTGGAGACACGGTGCTCGGCGTGCATAGCCGGAAACTCAAGCGACCTACCTATACCTGTGAGCCTAACTATGCCTTAGGTTATGTACTGGGTGCTATCGCTAGCGATGGAAGCATAGACGGCGGTCGGCGGCTCCGACTAGAAGTAAACGACTTGGAATTTGCGGAAAAGTTTGCTAAACAGATGAGAGAAGCCTTTGGTGTGGAAGCTCACGTCGAGCCAATTCAAAAACCCAGCGGTTTTCTTGGACATAAAGTTCGTCAATATCGCGTAAGGGTTTGTAGTTCATTCATCACGGAAGTCATCAATGAACTTCTCGGTGGTGATACACGCTCAAAAACCTTTCTCTTTCCCAGAGTGGTCCTACACAGCCGAGAAACGATGCAGGGATTCCTCGATGGTTACATTCAGGGTGATGGTTATCCTGTGAAAAGCCATGGATATCATACTGGCTACGAGATTATCAGCACAAACCGACAATTTTTGGATCGACTATCGGAATTGCTCGATACACCTGTAGGACACAGCGGAAACGGAATAAACTATCTTTATGTTTCCAAGAAATGGTTCGAGGCTCGAAATACCGCTAAAGGTTTCAAGCGAGGCTTTCAACCGATACCTCAGAGCGTCCTATTACAGCGGGTATTAGCCGATGTCACCACAAAGATCTATCGTGTTGAATCTATAACGCAGGAGAAGGCTACGCGGAAAAGCTATACGATGTATAACTTTGAATGTTCCCCTCATCATTCGTTTTTAGCGAATGGAATTTTGGTAAAGAACTGCGAGCATCATCTGCTTCCGTTTTACGGCAGGTGTCATATCGGATATATCCCAAACGGTAGGATAATCGGCCTGAGCAAGCTGGCACGGCTGGTCGATGTCTTCGCCAGAAGGCTCCAGGTTCAGGAGAGGCTCACCCACCAGATAGCCCATACCCTCTACAGGGTCTTGGAGCCAGAGGGGGTTGGTGTGGTGATGGAGGCATATCATCTGTGTATGATGAGCAGGGGGGTTCAGAAACAGAACTCCAAGGCGATCACCAGCGCTGTTTTAGGCTCGTTTAGAACCGATAGGGCCACGAGGGCGGAGTTTATGGATCTGATAAAGGCTTCGGGGTGAGTGAAGGAGTGAGCCACGGGAAACTCTACGTCGTCGCAACACCTATAGGCAATCTGGAGGACATAACCCTCAGGGCGCTCAGGGTGCTGAGGGAGGTCGATCTCATAGCAGCCGAGGACACCAGGCATACGCGTAAACTGCTGGATCGATATAAGATAAAAAAGAGGATGGTAAGCTATCACGAGCATAACGAGAGGGAAAGGGCCGAGCGGATCATAGAGGATTTGAAATCCGGCATGAAGGTCGCCCTTGTCTCCGATTCGGGAACCCCCGCTATATCCGATCCGGGATACGTGCTGATCCGGCGATGCGTGGAGGAGGGAATCGAGGTCATCCCGATACCGGGCCCATCCGCCTTTCTGGCCGCTCTCAGCGTCAGCGGGCTGCCGGTCCACCGCTTCATATTTGAGGGGTTCCTGCCGCATAAATCCGGGAAGCGGAGAAACAGGCTGAGGCAACTGGCCGAGGAGGAAGGGACGATCATCTTTTACGAATCGCCCCATCGCCTCCTCAAAACCCTCTCGGATATACTTGAGATCTTGGGCAACAGGAGGGTGGTTATAGCGAGGGAACTGACGAAGGTGCATGAGGAGATATTCAGAGGCAGCATCGAAGAGGCGTTGGAGAGGTTCGGCGAAGGGGAATGCAGGGGGGAGTTCACAATACTCGTCGAGGGAAGATCCCACCGCTTCACGGAATGAGCCGGCATCGGAATAGGTGTTTTTCATCCACTTGCGTTTCTCCTTTTGTGTGGTATAATTCTGGGCGAAACAGAAGTATCCCCTAAATGAGGCCGCTCATATTATCGTTAAGTGTAGCAGAGATCTGAGAGGCCAGAAGTGCTTATTTCTTAGAGTTGGAAGGAGACAGGAAACAGGAAGCAGGAGGCAGGGGAAGCACCTTGATTTCGAATTGCGAATTTCGGATTTCGAATTTAAATTCGCAATTCGCATTTCGAAATTCGAAATTTGCATACTGTCTCCTATCAGATAAGTACGGGCGAAAGATCTTTCGCCCCTACCTACACTCAAGGGAAATAAGAGCGAATGAGGCAGAGAAAATACAATGGAATGAGGAGGTGTCGAGGATGAAACTTATGATATCCACGCTTGCTTTTCTGTTTTGTCTTACGATGACGGCGATGGCGGCCGATGTGGCCATAATCGACTATGCGGATGAG